>NZ_JBSHAW010000012.1:0-113332 GCF_053611685.1 Streptomyces sp. NPDC054786
GAGCCGGGGTGATCACCCCGGCTCCGGCCGCCTTCGTTCCGCCTGCCCGCGCGCCGCCCGGCGCGCCCGGCGCGCGATCGGGAAGAAGCGCAGTCGCTCCGGCAGCACCGGGACCACGGCGCGGACGATCCGCCCGAAGCGGCGCAGCCGGCGCTCCTCTGCGTCCGTCCATTCCAGGCCGATGGCGCGCCGGGCCTCCGGCGGCATCAGCCCGATCGTGATGAAGCGCCGGAAGCGGGCGAACCGCGGGCACAGCCACGGCCAGGTCAGCCGGAGGAGCAGCCGCACCCACCGCGGGCCGCGGTCCGGGACCGGCAGCGCCGGGTCCGTCGCCACCAACTCCTGTACCACGACGGTCTCTTCGAGTTCGTTGTCGAGGACCTTCTGGTAGTATGGCCAGAACTCCTCGACGGTCTGCGGCATATCGCGGTCGTGGATGCCCAGGATCCGGCCGACCTGGAGCCACTCCGCATACAGCTGCCGCTCCTGCGCCTCGGTGAAGGGGCGGCCGAGATAGTGCTGCGCGTGCCGGAAGACCGGGTAGCCGGTGGCATGCACCCAGGCGTAGTAGGCGGGGGTGAGCGCGTGGTACTTGCGGCCGTGTGCGTCGGTGCCCTGGATGGTCTTGTGCAGCTGCCGCAGCCGGCGCCCCTCCGCGGCAGCGCCCTCGCCTCCGTACACCCACAGCTGCAGCGAGGTCAGCGACCGCTCCCCGCGACCCCACGGGTCCGTACGGAACACGGAGTGCTCGTCCACACCGGCGCCCACGGCCGGGTGTGCGACCTGCATGGTCAGCGCGGGCGGCAGCGTCAGCAGCATGCGGATGTCCCCGACCATCGACCAGAGCACACCTCCGACCGGCGGGGGGTTTGGGTCATTTTTTACCGTATTCATGTCATTAATCATGATACGGCGCCTCCGGCGGTCGACGGATGCGGGGGTGGTCCGGACCGGTATCCGCTCCCGTCCGCGAAGCACGGCGCCGCGGTGATCCGCCCGGCTCTGGGCAGGTCCCGGCGTCCGACCAGCGCTCCCCCGGCACCCGCACACCCCGGCCCGCCCCGAAACCCTCGGCGGCAGGGTCGATCATGACCGCGAACGCGGGCAATGCGTCCGCCGGCCGGATCGTTCGGGCGCTCCGGCCAGGGCGGCGCCCGCGAAGACCGGCGCGGCGTCGCCGGCAAGAACTTCGGCCTGTCCATCTCGCACCCCCCAGGAGGTTACCTGGAAGTAACCACAGCTGATTGGATGAGCGTCACCGGATCAAGTCCCCACCCCCATAGGGAGATTCAGTGTCGCACTCAGCGTTGCGCACGTCCCGGATCGCCGCAATCGCCACGGCCCTCGCCGCTGTCACCGCGGCCGCTGCCGCCCCGTCCGCGTCGGCCGCCACCACCCCCCGTCTGAAGGTGCTCAGCTACAACACCTTCCTCATGAGCAAGAACCTCTACCCCAACTGGGGCCAGGACCACCGCGCCCAGGCGATCACGGCCGCCGGCTTCTTCCAGGGCAATGACGTCGTGGTGCTCCAGGAAGCATTCGACAATTCCTCCTCCGAGGCGCTGAAAGCCGCGGCCGCGGCGCAGTATCCGCACCAGACCCCGGTGGTGGGCCGGAGCAGGAGCGGCTGGGACGCCACCGGCGGCGCCTACTCCGCCGTCACCCCGGAGGACGGCGGGGTAACGCTGCTGAGCAAGTGGCCGGTCCTGCGCAAGGAGCAGTACGTCTACAAGGACGCCTGCGGTTCGGACTACTTCTCCAACAAGGGCTTCGTCTATGCGGTGTTGGACGTCAACGGCACCAAGGTGCATGTGGTCGGCACCCACACCCAGTCCACCGACTCGGGCTGCAAGCCGGGGGAGGCGGCCGCGGACCGCGCCAAGCAGCTCAAGGAGGTGGACGCCTTCCTGGACGCCAAGAACATCCCGGCGGACGAAGAAGTGATGGTCGCCGGCGATCTGAACATCGACTCACACGGAGCCGAGTACGACGCACTGCTCCGCAATGCCGACCTGGCGCCCGCCGACAGCCGCACGGGCCACCCCTACTCCTTCGACACCCGGGAAAACTCCATCGCGAAGGACCGCTACCCGAACGACGCCCGCGAGGATCTGGACTACGTCCTGCACCGCAACGGCCACGCCCGGCCCGCCGGATGGCAGAACACCGTGGTCAAGGAGGAGTCGGCACCCTGGACGGTCTCCAGCTGGGGCAAGGACTACACCTACACCAATCTCTCCGATCACTATCCGCTGATCGGCGGCTGAGCCACTGCCGTACTGCGGTCGGCGGGTGGGGAGTTCAGTGGTCGTAGACCGTCACCGGTATGCCGCGCCGGCTGAGCCGCTCGGATATCAGCGGCTCCACCCGGGACCACGTCCCTCCCGCCAGGCCGCAGCCGATCCGCGGCATATGGACGGACGCCCCCAGCTCCCGGGCCCGGTCCGCGACCCGGCCGAGGCCGGCGTCGATGGCTTCGTACCTCACCGGGACGCCCTTGCTGCCCGTGCGGATCCCCCGCTGGCCGATGACATTGGCCACCCAGAGGCGGTCGGCGACCTGGACGAACTGTGCCGCGCCCAGCCCGAAGTCGTTCCGCGCACGCTCGCGGTGCCACCGGCGGTAGGCGGCCTCCGGCTCCGGCCAGCGGCGGGAGAGCGCCAGCACAAAGCCCTTGCCCCAGCCGCCCAGGTCGTTGCAGATATGCGTGATCACCTTGACGCCCTTGCCCTGCGGCGCGGTGGCGTCCCCCTTGACGTATGAGATCCGTGATGCGATGCATGAGATCCCCGTGTTCTCAGTCATGGATCCACGGTAAGTGCGGGCACTGACAATCGGCCGGGCGGCGAGACCGGACCGTCGCCGCCCGCCGCTGCCACTGACGCGAAAGGGCGGCCACGGAAGCCTCCCGGCCTCCGCAACCGCCCTTGATTCCGCAGGCGTTCGCCCCCGTGGGACTACTTCGACAGCTCGCGTTCCTGGGCGATCCGGCTGACCCGGCCGCGGACCGCAAACCAGCCGGCGACCAGCGCCACGGCGAGGACCGGGATCAGCATCACGGTCTGCCGGCCGACACCGTCGTCGAACCACATCAGCACGATGACACCGAGCAGGAAGGCGATGGTGGCGATATCGGTGACCGGGGTGCCGGGAAGCCGGAAGCGCGGGCGCTCGACCAGGCCCTCCTTCGACCGCCGCACGAACACCATGTGGCAGACCATGATCGTGCACCAGGTGCTGATGATGCCCAGCGCCGCGATGTTCAGCACGATCTCGAACGCCTCGCCCGGCATGACGTAGTTGAGCCCGACACCCAGCACACACACCGCGGAGGTGAGCATGATGCCGCCGTACGGCACCTGGTTGCGGTTCATCAGGCCGGCGAACCTGGGCGCGGAGCCCGCCATCGACATGGAGCGCAGAATGCGGCCGGTCGAGTAGAGCCCGGAGTTCAGGCTGGACATCGCCGCGGTCAGCACCACGAGGTTCATCACATCGCCCGCCGCCGGCACACCGACGTTGGACAGCACCGTGACGAAGGGGCTCTCGCCGCCGGTGTACTTGTTCCACGGCAGCAGCATGGCCAGCAGGATCACCGAGCCGACGTAGAAGACGCCCACCCGCCACATGATGGAGTTGACGGCCTTCGGCACGACCTTCTCCGGCTCGCCGGTCTCACCGGCGGTCACACCGACCAGCTCCACCGCGGAGTAGGCGAAGACCACACCCTGGAGCACGATCACCACCGGCAGCAGGCCGGTCGGGAAGAGGCCGCCGTGGCTGGTGAGCAGGTCCGTCCCTGGCGTGTGCCCGGCGACCGGGTGCTGGGTGGCCAGCAGGAAGATGCCGATGAACATGAAGACGACCAGCGCCGCGACCTTGATGATCGCGAACCAGAACTCCAGCTCACCGAAGATCTTCACCGAGATCAGGTTCACCGTCAGCACGACCGCCAGCGCGATCATCGCCATGACCCACTGCGGAATATCCGTGAACAGGCTCCAGTAGTGGGTGTAGAGCGCGATCGCGGTGATGTCGGCGATACCGGTCGTCGACCAGTTGACGACATACATCCAGCCGGCGACGTAGGCGCCCTTCTCGCCCAGGAACTCTCGGGCGTAGGAGACGAACGAACCCGACGACGGGCGGTGCAGCACCAGCTCGCCCAGGGCCCGTACGACGAAGAAAGCGAAGAGGCCGCAGACGGCATAGGCAATGGCCAGGGCGGGTCCGGCGGAGTGCAGACGGCCACCGGCGCCCAGGAACAGGCCGGTGCCGATGGCTCCGCCGATGGCGATCATGTTGATGTGCCGGCCCTTGAGGCCCTTGCTGTAGCCCGCGTCGCCGGCATCCTGCTGCGCGCCGCTCCCCCCGTCAGGTGACCTGTGGGCTGTCTCGGTGACGGTTTCTGTGCTCACTGGTGGTGCATCTCGCTTTCGGGGAGGCGCTTGAGCGACTGCCGATCCCGCGGATCGCGCGGACGGCCGACGGCACACCTTCCCTGAAGACCGCTCCCCCGTCTGTGGGCAAGATCACAGCGTGTACAGGGCATCCAAGATTTGTCCGTATTTGTCACGAATTACCCGACGACGCAGTTTCAAGGAAGGCGTCAGTTCACCCGATTCCGGACCCCACTCCTCGCCCAGCAACCAGAATTTCTTGACCTGTTCGGTCCGATTGAGGTGGGTGTTGGCCGCCGCGACAGCCCGCTCGGCCTCCGCGCGCACCTCCGGATGCCCGGCAAGCTCCCGCAGGGTCCCCTCGATGCCGTGCCGCGCCGCCCAGGCGGGAGCCAGCTCCGCGTCCAGGACCAGCAACGCGACCAGATACGCGTGGCCGTCGCCGTGCACCAGCGCCTGACCGATGAGCGGGTGCTCCTTGAGGGCGTTCTCGACGAGTGCGGGCGAGATGTTCCTGCCCGTCGACGTCACGATCATTTCCTTCTTGCGATCGGTCAGCCAGAGGAAGCCGTCCTCGTCGACCCGGCCGAGATCGCCCGTCGCAAACCAGCCGTCGGCGTCGGACGCCGGCTCCACGGACCCGTCGGCCCGCAGATACCCTTCACACACCGTCCGCCCCCGGACCTCGATCTCCCCGTCCGCCGCCGTCCGCACCTCCACACCGTCGATCGGGCGGCCGACCGAGCCCAGCCGGAAGGCACCCGGCCCGTTCGTCGTGGACACCCCCGTCGTCTCGGTCAGCCCCCAGGCATCCATGATCACGATGCCCAGACCGGCCCAGAACCGCACCACCTCCGGCGGCATCGGCGCCGCGGCACTGGCCGCCCACACCAGCCGGTCGAAGCCGGCCGCCGCCAGCAACGGGTCGAGCACCTCGGCTCTGGCCTCGGCGTAGGCGGCCGCCAGCGCGTCGGACGGGCGCTCGCCGCGCTCCTGGCACGCGAGGAACGCGCGGGCACTCTCGCCCGCCGCGTCGACGGCCGCCCGCCGCTCCTCGGGGAGCTGCGCGCACACCGCCCGCACCGATGCCGCCAGCTTCTCCCAGACCCGCGGTACACCGAAGAACTGCGCCGGATGCAGCTCGCGCGCGGTCTGCGCGACCACGGCCGGATCCGCGCAGAGGTAGACGTGCGAGGCACGGAAGACCGGGAGGTAGAGCCCGAGCATCCGCTCGGCGATATGCGCAAGGGGGAGGTAGCAGAGGTGCTCGGCGTGATCGGGCAGCTCCACCACGGCTTCCAGCGCCAGCGCATTGAGCAGCACATTGCGATGGCTGACCACGACGCCCTTGGGGTCGCCGGTGGTGCCGGACGTGTAGACGACGGTCAGCGCGTCGGCCGCGTCCGCCTGCCGCCAGGTTTCTTCGAAGGCCGCGGGGGCGTACCGCTCGGCGCCCCGCCCGGCCAGCGCCGCATAGGTCTCGTGTCGGCCGTCCGCCCCGGCGCCCTCCCCTTCGACGATCACCAGCGTGTCCAGGCGGGCGGCGGTGTCGTCGAGCAGCGGCTCCCAGCGCACGAGCTCGCGCACACCCTCCAGGACGGCCAGGCGGGCCCTGCTGTGCCGGGCGATATGGGCGATCTGTTCGGGCGCCGCCGTGCCGTACACGGTCACCGGAACCGCTCCGAGGTGCACCAGCGCGAGGTCGCTGAGCCAGTGCTCGGGGCGGTTGCCCATCATCAGGAGGACGATCTCGCCACGCCGTACGCCGAGCGATTGATACCCGGCGGCCAGCTCGGCGACCCTGCGCCGCACCTCGGCCCAGCTGAGCGTGTGCCAGCCGCCGGCGCCGGTGTCGCGCCAGGAGAGCGCCGGCAGTTCTCCGTGGTCCTGGGCGTTGCGCAACAACAGGGCAGGGAGGATGAGTTCGTCCGGCGCACCGGGCATACGCAGGGTCGTGGTCACGGCGGCCTCCCGATGATGTACGCGTGACTGCGGACCGTACCCGGAGCCCGGCCGCGGCGCTGGGCGGTGAAGAAGGGGCAGAACGGTTCAGAAGGTTTCACAGGAGTGGTGAGACAGCAATACTGTTGAACATGATGGAGCCCGCCACCGACCTGACGGTCGACGAACTGGCCGCCCGCGCCGGCGTCACCGTCCGCACGATCCGCTTCTACAGCACGCGTGGCCTGCTGCCGCCGCCGGAGATCGGTCCGCGCCGGGTCGGCCGCTACGGACCCGACCACCTCTCGCGGCTCGCACTCATCGAGGAGCTCCAGCACCAGGGCCTGACGCTCTCCGCGATCGAACGCTATCTGGAGCAGCTGCCCCCGGATCTGAGCGCCCAGGACCTGGCCATCCACCGGGCGCTGGTGGCGAGTTGGATTCCGGACAAGGCGGAGGACGCCACCCGGGACCAGCTGGAGCGGCGGGTCGGCCGGGGGCTGACCGAGGAGGATCTGGACCGGCTGGCGGCCATGAGTGTGCTCGTACGGACCGATGACCCGCAGGTCTTCCAGGTCGATCCTGGGCTGCTGCACCTGGGCGCCCGGCTGCTGGACGTCCCGATCGCGCTGGAGACCATCATCGCGGCGCGCACCGTCGTCATCGAGCACACCCGCTCGGCGGCCCGCGAGCTCAGCCGGCTCTTCAAGGACGAGGTATGGGAGCCGTACCGGGACGGCGGGCCGGACGAGGAGGAGCTGGCGCGGATGAAGTCGCTCTCGGCCCATATGCAGCCGATGGTGGTGCAGGCACTGGTCACCGCCTTCCAGCGGTCGATGAAGCAGGAGCTGCGGGAGTCGTTCGGCAAGGAGGGCGACACGAGTCCGGGGGACCACATGTCCCAGGGGTGACGGGGGCGGGCCGGCCGGGCCCGCCCCCATGACCGGTCAGTCGCTGAACTTCTCGCCCTTCTCGGCCTTTTCGACCAGCAGCGCGGACGGCGCGAACCGGTCTCCATAGGCCTCCTGCAGCTCGCGGGCGCGGGCCACGAATCCGGGCAGGCCGACGAGTTCCTCCCGCCCCGGCCCACCCTGGTAGCCGTTGATGTACTGGATCACACCGCCGGTCCAGCCCGGGAAGCCGATGCCGAAGATGGAGCCGATGTTGGCGTCGGCGACGGAGGTGAGCACGCCCTCCTCGAAGCAGCGGACGGTGTCCAGCGCCTCGGAGAAGAGCATCCGCTCCTGCATGTCGAGGAACGGGATCGCGGCGTCCTTCTTGGTGAAGTGCTCGCGCAGGCCGGCCCACAGACCGGTGCGCTTGCCGTCGTCGCCGTACTCGTAGAAGCCGCCGCCGCCGCTGCGGCCGGGGCGGCCGAACTCGTCGACCATCCGGTCGATGACCTCGTCGGCCGGGTGCGGCTGCCAGCTGCCGCCGGTCTCCTCGACCGCTCGCCTGGTCTCCTCCCGGATCTTGCGCGGCAGGGTGAGGGTCAGCTCGTCCATCAGGGACAGCACCTTGGCCGGGTAGCCGGCCTGGGCCGCGGCCTGCTCGACGGAGACCGGGTCGAGGCCCTCGCCGATCATCGCCACACCTTCGTTGATGAAGTGGCCGATGACGCGGGAGGTGAAGAAACCACGCGAGTCGTTGACGACGATCGGGGTCTTCTTGATCTGGCGGACCAGGTCGAAGGCCCGGGCCAGCGCCTCGTTGCCGGTCCGCTCCCCCTTGATGATCTCCACCAGCGGCATCTTGTCGACCGGCGAGAAGAAGTGCAGGCCGATGAAGTCCTGGTCGCGCTCGACGCCTTCGGCCAGCAGCGTGATGGGCAGGGTGGAGGTGTTGGAGCACAGCAGCGCGTCGGGCCCGACGATGTGCTGGATCTCCTTGAACACCTTGTGCTTGAGCGCGACGTCCTCGAAGACCGCCTCGATGACGGCGTCGCAGCCCGCGAGGTCGGCCGGCTCGGCGGTGGGCGTGATGCGCGCCAGCAGCTCGTCGCGCTTCTGCTCGGTCGTACGGCCCCGGGAGAGCGCCTTGTCGAGCAGCCCCTCCGCGTACGCCTTGCCCTTCTGCGCCGCCTCCACGGTGATGTCCTTCAGGACGACCTGCATCCCGGCCCTGGCACAGGAGTAGGCGATGCCCGCGCCCATCATGCCGGCGCCGAGGACCGCGACCTTCTCGACCTTGCGGGGCGTGATGTCCTTGGGACGATTGGCGCCGGAGTTGACGGCCTGCAGGTCGAAGAAGAACGCCTGGATCATGTTCTTGGAGACCTGGCCGGTCACCAGCTCGACGAAGTAGCGCGCCTCGATGGTCTGCGCGGTCTCGAAGTCGACCTGGGAGCCCTCCACCGCCGCGGCGAGGATGTTGCGCGGGGCGGGGTACGGGGCGCCGTTGAGCTGCTTCTTGAGGTTGGCGGGGAACGCCGGGAGGTTGGCCGCGAACTTCGGCTGGGCGGGGGTGCCGCCGGGGATGCGGTAGCCCTTGACGTCCCAGGGCTGCTGGGACTCGGGGTGCTCCTCGATGAAGGCACGGGCCTTGGCGAGCAGTTCCTCGGGGGTGGCGGCGACGTCGTGGATCAGCCCGGCGTCCTTGGCGCGGGTGGCGTTGTACTGGGTGCCCTGGAGCAGCACCTTCAGCAGTGCGTCGGCGATGCCGAGCAGCCGGACCGTACGGGTGACGCCGCCGGCGGCGGGCAGCAGGCCGAGGGTGACCTCGGGCAGGCCGATCTTGGTGCCGGGGGTGTCGAGGGCGACGCGGTGGTGGCAGGCGAGCGCGATCTCGTAACCGCCGCCCAGCGCCGCGCCGTTGATCGCGGCCACCACGGGCTTGCCGAGGGTCTCGATGCGGCGCAGGTCGCGCTTGATGCCGTTGCCCGACTCGAAAGCCTGCTGGGCCTTGTCGGGAGTGACGGCGATCAGGTCGCGCAGGTCGCCGCCGGCGAAGAAGGTCTTCTTGGCGGAGGTGAAGATGATGCCGCGGATGCTGTCCTTCTCGGCCTCCAGGCGGTCGGCGACCGCGGTGAGGGAGGTTTTGAAGGCGTTGTTCATGGTGTTGGCGGACTGGTCCGGGTCGTCCAGGACCAGGGTGACGATGCCGGTCTCGTCCTGTTCCCAGCGAATGGTCGACAAAGCAGCGGATTCACTCATGGTGCGTACTCCGTGGTGGGTGGGACGAGGGGTCAGAGGCGCTCGATGACGGTGGCGATGCCCATACCGCCGCCGACGCAGAGGGTGGCCAGGCCGTAGCGCTTGTCCTGCCGCTCCAGCTCGTCGATCAGGGTGCCGAGGATCATCGCGCCGGTGGCGCCGAGGGGGTGCCCCAGGGCGATGGCGCCGCCGTTGACATTGACCTTGTCCAGGCTCAGGCCCATGTCCTTGACGAAGCGCAGCACGACGGCGGCGAAGGCCTCGTTGATCTCGACCAGGTCGATGTCGTCGATGGTCAGCCCGGCCTTGGCGAGGGCCTTGCGGCTGGCGGGCGCGGGGCCGGTGAGCATGATCGTCGGCTCGGAGCCGGAGACCGCCGCGGAGAGGATACGGGCCCGCGGGGTGAGGCCGTAGCGTTCACCGACCTCCTTGGAGCCGATGGCGACGAGCGCCGCGCCGTCCACGATCCCGGAGGCGTTGCCGGCGTGGTGGACGTGGTCGATCTGCTCGACCCAGTGGTACTTCTGCAGGGCGACCGCGTCGAAGCCGCCCGCCTCACCGATGGTGGCGAAGGACGGCTTGAGACCGGCCAGGGAGTCGGCGGTGGTGCCGGGACGCATGTGCTCGTCGTGGTCGAGGACGACCAGGCCGTTGCGGTCCCGCACCGGGACGACGGAGCGGTCGAAGCGGCCGTCCTTCCAGGCCTCGGCGGCGCGCTCCTGGGAGAGCGCGGCGAATTCATCGACATCCCGGCGGGTGTAGCCCTCGATCGTGGCGATGAGGTCGGCGCCGATGCCCTGCGGGACGAAGCCGGTGTCGAAGTTGGTCATCGGGTCGGCGAACCAGGCGCCGCCGTCGGAGGCCATCGGGACCCGCGACATGGATTCGACGCCGCCCGCCAGGACCAGGTCCTCCCAGCCCGAACGCACCTTGGCGGCGGCCATGTTGACGGCCTCCAGGCCCGAGGCACAGAAGCGGTTCTCCTGTACACCGGCCACGGTGTCGGGCAGCCCCGCGGCGATCGCCGCGATCCGGGCGATGTCGGAGCCCTGGTCGCCGACCGGTCCGACGACACCGAGCACGATGTCGTCGACGGCGGCCGGGTCGAGCCCGGGGAAGCGCCGGCGCACTTCGTGGATCAGGCCGACGACCAGGTCGATCGGCTTGGTGCCGTGCAGTGCGCCAGTGGCCTTGCCGCGGCCGCGCGGGGTGCGGACCGCGTCGTATACGTACGCTTCGGTACTCAATTCAACAAGCCTTTCGCATGAGGGTGGAGGCAGGAGCAGCGGGTGGGGACCGGGGCCGGTCCGGGGTCAGCCGAGCAGGGAGCGACCGATGATCTCCTTCATGATCTCGGTGGTCCCTCCGTAGATCGTCTGGATACGGCCGTCGGTGAAGGCCTTGGCCACGCGGTATTCCGCCATATAGCCGTAGCCGCCATGCAGTTGCAGACAGCGGTCGGCGACGCGCTTTTGGAGTTCGGTCGCCCACCACTTGGCCATCGAGGCATGCACCGCGTCCAGTTCGCCGGCGGAGTGGTCGGCGATACAGCGGTCGAGGAACGCGCGGGTGACGGCGCATTCGGTGGCCATCTCGGCTATTTCGAAGCGGATGTGCTGGAGCTTGGCCAGCGGCCGTCCGAACGCCTCGCGCTCCTTGACGTACTCGCTGGTGATCTCCAGCAGGTATTCGGCGGCGGCGATACCGGCGACGGCGATGCCCATCCGCTCCTGCGCGAGATGGGTCATCAGATGGACGAATGCGCCGTTGAGCTCGCCGAGCAGGTTTTCCTTGGGGACGCGTACGTCGTGGAAGAACAGCTCGGCGGTGTCCTGGGACTTCTGCCCGATCTTGTCGAGGTTGCGGCCGCGCTCGAAGCCCGCCGTGTCACGCTCGACGACCAGCAGGCTCAGGCCGTGCGCCCCGCCCTCCGGTGTCGTCCTGGCCACGACGATGACCAGGTCGGCGAGGATGCCGTTGGAGATGAAGGTCTTGGAGCCGTTGAGGATCCAGTGGTCGCCCGCGTCCTCGGCGTGGGTGCGGATGCCCTGCAGGTCGGAGCCCGCACCGGGCTCGGTCATCGCGATGGCGGTGATGATCTCGCCGCTGCAGAAGCCGGGCAGCCAGCGGCGCTTCTGCTCCTCGGTGCCGAGGGTCGTCAGATAGGGGCCGATGATGTCGTTGTGCAGGCCCACGGCCAGCCCGGCCGCGCCCGCCCGGGTGAATTCCTCGGCCAGCACCGCGCTGTAGCGGAAGTCGGGCTGTCCGCCCCCGCCGTACTCCTCGGGAACCGCCATCCCCAGCAGGCCCTGCTTGCCGGCCGCCCGCCAGGCGTCCCGGCTGACGATGCCGTCCTTCTCCCACTGCTCGTAATGCGGCGTCACTTCCTTGGCGAGGAAGGTCCGTACGACCTTGCGGAAGGCCTCGTGGTCCTCGGTGAAGATCTGGCGCTTCATCTGCGCGGTCATCTCTGTGGGCCCTCCTCAGAGCCGGTTCTTGACGGTCTCGGTCAGCTCGGCGGGCTCCGGCCCCGCGGGATCGCGCCGGGCGCCCTCGGCGAGCGGGCCGCCCCACAGCTCGCCGGCCTTCCCCGGGAGGAAGGCGGCGACTTCTTCGGCTGCCTGACGCGGGCCGGCCGCGTACGGGCGCGTGGTGGCGGGTGCCATCAGCCGGCCGTGTCCTTCTGCTCGGTACGACCCGGGCCGGCGGACGGGGCGTCGGCGGTGAGCGGGGCGAGGAGGCCGGGGATCTGCCAGTCACGGGCGATCTCCGCGGAGTCCGCGCCGGGCTGCGCGGGAGGCCTGCGCACCGCGCCCGGAGTGCGCGAAAAGCGCGGCGCGGGCGCGGGCTGGGTGAGCCCGCTGTGCTCGACGAACGTGCCGCGGGCGGCGAGATGCGGGTGCTGCGGGGCCTCGCGCAGGGAGAGCACCGGCGCCACACAGGCATCGGACTCCGCGAAGACCGCCGTCCACTCCTCGCGGGTACGGGTCCGGAAGCGGGCGGCGATGGCGGTGCGCAGCTCGCCCCAGGCGGCGAGGTCGTCGCGGCTGGGAGCCTCCTCCTCGATACCCAGCAGCCGGACGAATTCTCCGTAGAACCGCTTCTCCAGCGCGCCGACCGCCATATAGCCGCCGTCGGCGGTCTCGTAGGCGCCGTAGAAGGGCGCCCCGCCGTCGAGCAGATTCGCGCCGCGCCGGTCCTGCCAGCCGCCGGCCGCCAGCATGCCGTGGATCATCGCCGTCAGATGAGCCGTGCCGTCGACGATGGCGGCGTCCACGACCTGGCCCGTTCCGCCCTCGGTGCGGGCGTGCTGGAGGGCGGCGAGGACGCCGATGACGAGGTAGAGGGAACCGCCGGCGTAGTCACCGAGGAGATTGGCGGGGACGGCGGGCGGGCCGTCGGGCGAGCCGATCATGCCCAGGGCACCCGTGATGGCGATATAGCCGATGTCGTGCCCGGCGGTGCCGGCGAGCGGGCCCTGCTGCCCCCAGCCCGTCATCCGGCCGTAGACCAGCCGGGGGTTGCGCGCCAGGCACTCCTCGGGGCCCACCCCCAGCCGCTCGGCCACCCCGGGACGGTACCCCTCGACCAGCACATCGGCGCGCTCGACCAGTGCGAGGACCTGCGCCACCCCGTCGGGACTCTTGAGGTCCACCAGCACGGAGCGTTTGTTGCGGTTGGTGATGTCGCAGGCCGGATCGATGCCCAGCCCCGGGCCGCCGGGCCGGTCGACGCGGACGACATCGGCGCCGAGGTCGGCCAGGAGCATGGCGGCGAACGGGCCGGGGCCGATGCCCGCGAGTTCGACCACCCGCACCCCGCTCAGCGGGCCGTTTCCTGACTCCGTCATCGCGCCCCATGCCTTTCCGCACTGTGACACTTCTGATGTAACACTCGTGATGTTAAGAACGTGTTCCACTTTCCACAAGCCCCCCGTGCCGAGTGGCAGCTGCAGAAAAGGCCCGCGCCGACGATGCTCAACTGCCATCGCCGTCACGGGCCTTTGCGCGCCTGCTGCCGCTGCGCCGCTATCCCCCGTCGAGCTCGGCGATGAGCTTCTTGGGGGCTATGACGCGATAGGACTCCTCCGCCCAGTCGCAGAGCAGCTCGGCCGGCGGCGCGCCTTGCTCCGCCAGGGGGACCCGCACCCATCCGGACCTGCCCAGGCCGTAGCCGGCGGGCTGGGCGCCGGGCGAGCTCAGCGCATGGGCATGCGCCTCGGGATCCTTCAGCTTCAGCGTGACCCCGAGCGGATGGCCGCCGTCGTCGACGCCGAGGAAGACAAAGACCTTCTTGTTGACCTTGATGACGCTCTCGCCCCAGGGGAACTCCTCCACGGCCCCGGGAAGCCCGAGCGCGAACGCGCGCACCCGCTCCCGCACGCCCGCCGGATCCGCCGCCTTCGCCATGCGCTCCTCCACATCCGTCCCCCGTACGACACCGCCCGCGGCGCCGCCCGGCGCCACGCTCGTCACGCGCGGGCCGCCCAACGCATTCCACGCTAACGGCGACCACTGACAACGGCCCGCGGAGCGCCGGGCGCCGGGCCGGCCGAGGGACAATTGCCGTCATGTCTGCCCCGCAACTCGCCACCGCGCTGTTCGACTTCCACAGCGGTCAGGGGCTACGCCAGTTCACCGAGCTGGCGATAGCACTGCTCCTGTCCTCACTGATCGGCCTGGAGCGCGAGGCGAGACAGAAGAGCGCCGGCCTGCGCACCCACACGCTCGTCGGGGTGGGCAGCGCGCTGTTCATGGAGGTGTCGATCCATGGCTTCGGTTCACTGCTGGGTACGGACGGCGTGTCGCTCGACCCGTCCCGGGTCGCCGCACAGGTCGTCTCGGGGATCGGCTTCATCGGCGGCGGACTGATCTTCGTCAAGAAGGACGCGGTCCGGGGCCTGACGACGGCCGCCACCATCTGGCTGACCTGCGCCATCGGCATGGCCTGCGGCGGCGGCCTGCCACTGTTGGCCGCCGGCGCGACGGCGGTGCACTTCCTCGTCGTCCGCGGCTTCTCGAAGCTGTCGGACCGGATCACCTCGCGGCCGTCCTTGGCCCGTATCGAACTGCGCGTCAACTACCGCGCGGAGCACGGACTGCTGGGGCGGATATGGCAGCTATGTACTGACAGCGGCTTCCGGATGACCGACGTCCAGGTGGAGACCGGCACGGACGAGCCAGGCGCCCCGGCCGAGGTACTGCTCCGTCTGGAGGGGACCGCTTCCGCACCCCCGCTGGTCGAGACGCTGTCCGAGCTGGCAGGGGTGCGGGCGGTGTCGCTGGGACGCCAGGACGACGGTACGGAGTGAGAAAACGGCCTCCGCGCCGGACGGGCGGCCCACCGCCCCTGTCCTTCGGAGCGGCCACCGGGGCCGCTACGCCATGGCCCGGCCCTGGGCCCGTACGGCCTGACATCCGGTGGCAGCACCGCTACGACGACTCCGGCGACACCTCCTCCGGAGCGGCGCCGGGCGCCGTCCCCGCGGGCTGCGCCCCCGCTCCCCCGGCCTCCGGCACCAGGTGGTCGTCGGGCGCCTGACGGTCCACGAGCCGGCCCAGCCGCTGCGGGACGTTGCCGCCCACCAGGATGATGACCACGAGCGTCAGCCCGAAGGTGAGCACGGCCAGCGCCCGCCCCAGGGACATGCCTTCGGCCAGACGGGCTCCGAGGACGGGTGCCACCGCCCCGCCCAGGGCCCCGACGTTGTAGACGAAGCCCAGAGAGGCCGCGCGGGTGGCGGTGGGGAAGTGACCGGCGATGTACTTCGGCAGGATGCCGGAGATGCCCTGGCTGAGCGCGAGCAGCCCGAAGACCAGCACGCCGAGCGCCGGCAGGCTGTCCTGCACCGCGAAGACCGGGAAGACGAAGGCGAGGGAGGCCAGCAGGGTGCACGCATAGGCGCGGCGGGTACCGAGCCGGTCACCGACGAAGCCCGCCAGCCAGCAGCCCGCCATGGTGCCGAAGCCGGCGTAGAACATCACGTCGGCGACCTGCCCGGGGGCGTAGCCGAGGTCGGTCTTGAGGTAGGTGGGCAGCAGGGCCTGGATCGGCCAGCTGTAGAGGAAGGCGCAGAACACCGTCGCCATCAGGGCCACGTACAGCAGCCACCCGCGACGGCCCCCGAGCTGCGCGGCGAATGCCGTCAGGCACAGCGCAGCGACGACGGACAGCTCTGGCACGGATCCCGCGCCGACGGGCGTGAAGACGCAGAACAGCGCGGCCGAGGCCGCCGCCGCCAGTGCCGTGTTGACCCAGGGCCGGATACGGCCGGTGAACAACGGCCTGAAGGGATGGGGGCGTTCCTCTTCCGTAGGGGTGGCGGCGCCGATCTGCCGCTGCCAGTCACCGGCCTCCGGCAGCGATCTGCGCACCCAGAGGGCGACCAGGACGGGCAGTACGCCGATCCAGAACATCCAGCGCCAGCCCCCGTGGGGGACCACCCATGTGTAGAGCTCGGCCGCGAGGACGGTACCGCCCGCATAACCGGAGATAAGGAATCCGGAGGCGCGGTTGCGCCATCGGACGGGCCAGCTCTCCAGCACATACGTCACACTGGCGCTGTACTCCCCCGCCATGCCCAGACCGATCACCAGCCGGGCGACGAACAGGCTGGTGTAGCCCCAGGCGAAGCCGCAGGCGAAGGTACCGAGCGAGTAGAGCAGGATGCTGGTGACCATGGCGGCCTTGCGGCCGTAACGGTCGCCCATCGCGCCCAGGACGGCGCCGCCCAGCCACCGGGTGATGAAGGCGCCGGAGATCAGCGAGGCGGCGGTGGCGGTGCTCAGATGGAACTCGTCGGCGATTTCGGTCAGCACGAGCGTGATCAGGACGAAGTCGAAGCCGTCGAGGAGATAGCCGATCCAGGCGGCGAACATCGCCTTCCACTGGCCGGGGGTGATCTCCTGCCACCAGTGCTGTCGTTGGTCAGGGGGGTCCGCGGGACGCGTCGTCACAGCTACCCGGCCTCCTCCAGCAGTCGGCGGACGGTTCGGTTCGCGGCATCGTCGAAGGGCAGCCGCTGGGCGGGTGCTCGGGGCAGTCCAGACATTGGACGTCCTACGTCATCGATGCCATCGGTGAATCTGGACCTGCCACGACGCCCTGTCAAGACTGCACGGCACACTCCATGTCACCCACGGAGCGGCCAAGGGGGCGGCCGTGACCGGTCGTTGACGGGGGCGACGGCGCCTGCCTACAGTCCGGACTCCATGCCCGGTGGGCGGTCGAGAGGACGCACGATGCGACGGCAGGACACCTCCGGACGGGCCCACGACCTCGTCCTCTACGGCGCGACCGGTTTCGCGGGCGCACTCACCGCCGCCTATCTGGCCGAACATGCCCCCGAGGGCTGCCGCTGGGCGCTGGCCGGGCGCAGCACCGCCAAACTGGAGCAGCTGCGCGACCGGCTGACGAAAATCGACCCGGCCTGTGCCGACGTGCCGCTGCTGCGGGCCGACAGCGGCGATCCGGACTCGCTGCGCGCCCTCGCCGCCGGTACCCGGGTGCTGGTGTCGACCGTCGGCCCGTATCTGATCCACGGTGAGCCGCTGGTCGCCGCCTGCGCCGCGGCCGGCACCGACTATGTCGATCTGACCGGTGAGTCGGAGTTCATCGACCGGATGTACGTGCGCCATGACGCGACGGCCCGCGCCTCCGGTGCCCGCCTCGTGCACGCCGGCGGATTCGACTCCGTCCCGCACGACCTGGGGGTCCTCTACACGGTGGGGCTCCTCCCCGAAGGCGTCCCCGTACGCATCGACGGCTTCGTCCGCACCAACGCGACATTTTCCGGCGGCACTCTGGCCTCCGCGCTGACCGCCGCATCGCGGCCGGTCGCCATGGTGCGGGCCGCCCGCGAGCGGCAGCGGACCGAACCGCGACCGGCCGGCCGTACGGTGCGGGCGCCGTTCGGACCGCCCCTCAGGAGCGGTGAAACGCGTACCTGGGGTGTGCCCTTGCCGACCCTCGACCCACAGATCATCGCCCGCTCGGCCGCCGCGCTGGACCGCTATGGACCCGACTTCCGCTATCGCCACTACGCAGGCGTACGGCGGCTGCCGATCGCCGTCGGCGGGGCTCTGGGGGCGGGGGCGCTGTGCGCGCTCGCCCAGGTGCCGCCCGCGCGGCGCTGGTTGTCGCGGCGTCTGGAGCCGGGCGACGGGCCGAGCCCCGAGCGGCGCGCGCGCAGCTGGTTCACGGTGCGCTTCGTCGCCTCCGGCGGCGGCAAACGCCTGGTCACCGAGGTCTCGGGCGGTGACCCCGGCTACGAGGAGACGGCGAAGATGCTCGCCGAGTCGGCACTCAGCCTGGCCTTCGACGACCTGCCGGAGACCGCCGGCCAGGTGACGACCGCGGTCGCCATGGGGGACGCGCTGACGGGCCGCCTCCAGGATGCGGGCATCACGTTCCGCGTCGTCCAGGAGTAGCCCGGCTCCGCGCCCCGACCGCGCGGATCGTCGCCCCGGCCCCGCGGATCAGGCGTCGGCGAGCGCCCTCCGGCACAGCGAGTCCGCGGCCCGGGTCGTCTCGGGAAGCCGGTAGTGCGCTGCCAGGTGGAGGGTCTGCGCGCAGGCGCGGTCGAGGTCGATGCGGTGCCCCACGGAGACGAAGACCGGCTTGACGCCCTTTTGGGTACGCAGCGCACGTCCCACCTCCTCGGCGCCGTCCAGCAGAGGAGAGGTGTCGCCGCGGTCCGGCCCAGGAGCTTCGTACCGGAAGGTGAAGGGGTTCTTGGCGACGCCGATGGTGGGCAGCCCGGTCAGCACCCCCAGATGGCTGGCGAGCCCGAAGCGGCGCGGGTGCGCCAGCCCGTAACCGTCGCAGACCACGAGGTCAGGGGTGCGGGCGAGACGGGCGAGCGCGTCGAGCACGGTGGGAATCTCGCGGAAGGCGAGCAGTCCGGGGACGTACGGGAAGGAGATCTGCCCGACGGCGGTGGCCTCGTCGACGACGGCGCGTGTACGGGCGTCCAGCGCGACGGCGGCAGCGGCGACGACATCGCGCGTGTCGTCGTAGGCGACATCCACCCCGACGACAGTGCCCTCGAACCCTGGCTCCGGGCCGGGTTCATCGAGCCGTACGTAGGGCCGCAACCGGTCCTGGACGGCGCGCGCCTGGTCTTCGTCGGCCGGCCAGTGCCGCAGTTCGTCGTCGCAGGAGATCATTCCGGGAGTGTCCATGGTGACGACCACGCTACCGAACCCGTGATCGAGCCCCGGCCGGTCGGACGGACCGGCTCACGACTCACTGTCAGTGGCGCTGGGTACCTTGGAGAGCATGAACCCGGACCCCGCTGACCACGCAGTCGGTGCCGCCGAAGCGGGCGGGGGCGGGCCCCGAGCGGCCCCCTCGTTCACCGCCACCGGTAGCTCGCTTCCCTGAAACCTCCAGAGGTCTTCATGTCCGACGCGCTCCACCAACTCGATGCCATCGACCTCGCCGCCCGGTTGCGCCGCCGCGACATCTCCGCGCGGGAGGTCGTACGGGCTCATCTGGACCGCGTCGAACAGGTCAATCCGGCCGTCAACGCCCTGGTCACCCTCGACCCCGAGGGCGCGCTCGCCGCGGCCTCGCGCGCCGACGAACGCCTCGCCCGGGGCGCCCTCGTCCCTCCTCTGCACGGACTCCCGATCGCGTTCAAGGACACTCACCTCACCCGCGGAATGCGCACCACACACGGCTCACCGCTCTTCGCCGACCACATTCCCGACGAGGACGACCTGCTGGTCGACAGGCTGCAGCGGGCCGGCGCCATCCGCCTCGGCAAGACCAACGTGCCCGAGTTCGCCGCCGGTTCGCACACCTTCAACCCGGTCTTCGGCACCACCCGCAATCCGTACGACACCACACGTTCGGCGGGCGGCAGCAGCGGAGGCGCCGCCGCGGCACTCGCCGCCGGGCTGCAACCCCTCGCCGACGGCAGTGACATGGGCGGCTCACTGCGCAACCCTGCGTCCTTCTGCAATGTCGTCGGGCTGCGGCCGACGCCGGGCCGCGTCCCCCGGCATCCCGGCGGCAACCTCTGGGACACCCTGTCGGTCCCCGGCCCGATGGGGCGGACCGTCGCCGACACCGCGCTGTTGCTGTCGGCGATGGCCGGTCCGGATCCGCGCTGCCCGATCAGTCTGGAGACCCCCGGCGAGGCGTTCCGCGTGCCGCTCGAGCGCGCGTTGCGCGGCCTGCGTGTCGCCTGGACGCCCGATCTCGGGGGCTGCGCTCCCGCCGACGCGGACGTACTCGCCGTACTGGAGCCCCAGTTGAGGGTCCTGGAGGAGCTCGGCTGCCGTGTCGACACCGCCTGCCCGGATCTCACAGGGGCCGACGAAACCTTTCGTACGCTGCGGGCGCACAGCTTCGACCTCGCGCTCGGCGACCTGCTCGACTCCGACCGGCAGGCCCTCAAGCCCAGCATCGTCCAGAACATCGAGCAGGGCCGCCGGCTGAGCGTGGCCGACCTCAACACGGCCACCGCGAACCGCAGTCGGCTGTACCTCGGCATACTGGACTTCTTCTCCCGGTACGACCTGCTCCTCGCCCCGGTCAGCCAAGTGACGCCGTTCGATGCGGAGCTGGAGTATCCGCGGGAGGTAGCGGGCCGGCCCACACACTCGTATCTTGACTGGATGCGGTCCGCCTACCTCATCTCCGTCCTCGGCGTACCCGCCCTTTCGGTACCCGCGGGATTCACCCCGGGCGGGCTGCCCGTGGGGCTGCAGTTTGTCGGTGCGCCGCGCGCGGATCTCGCCGTCCTCCGGGCCGGGCACGCGTACGAGAGCGCGACGCGGCACGGGCGGCGCCGCCCGGACCTGTCCACGGCCTGATCTTCCCGACGTCCTGGCCCTTGTGTTCGC
Organism: Streptomyces sp. NPDC054786; assembly: GCF_053611685.1. Taxonomy (NCBI): domain Bacteria; kingdom Bacillati; phylum Actinomycetota; class Actinomycetes; order Kitasatosporales; family Streptomycetaceae; genus Streptomyces; species Streptomyces sp. NPDC054786. The sequence continues at coordinate 20,347 of NZ_JBSHAW010000012.1, forward strand.
GGCACTCCAGGACCTCGGGACGTTTCCGGAGCGGATCGCCGCATCAGCCGGAGAGGCACGTCGCCCATCCCCCTGGCCTGCGCATTCCTCTCCAGGAGTAGGTGACGCGCCCACCTGATGCCTCGTCTATATTGCAGCTATGTTCGTACTGGAACTGACCTACACGGCGCCACTCGAACGCGTCGACGCCGTCCTTCAGGAGCACGTGGAGTGGCTGCAGAAGGAGTACGCCGCCGGGCATTTCATCGCCGCCGGCCGTAAGGTCCCGCGTGACGGGGGCGTGATTCTCGCCGCCGGGCCGGACCGTGCGACCGTCGAGCGGATGGTGGCCCAGGACCCGTTCACCCTCGCCGGGGTGTGCGAGTACCGGATCACGGAGTTCGTGGCGACGACGACCGCCCCGGCTCTGGAGCAGTACCGGGAACAGCTGCCGTCCTGAGGAATCGTCCCCGCCGGCCTGAGGGGCGGGCGGAGCACTCGTAGCTGTCCGTCAGCTCAGCGATCGTTCCCGCCCCGGCACTACGAAGTCGTCGTCGGCGGCACCGCTGAACCACTGAGCTGGCCGGAGCTTACGGGAGCGGGCGGCGCGGGCCAGCGTCCCCCATTGCGCCAGTAGTCCTGGATTTCCTCCAGCTGACGCCCCTTGGTCTCGGGCGCGGTGGCGGCGGCGAAGACCAGTGCGACCAGCGCGAGGACGCCGAGGCCCGCGAATGTCCGGGCCGCACCCGCCCAGGTCATCAGGGAGGGGAAGAACTGGGCGATCAGGAGATTGGCGACCAGGTCGGCGGTGAGCATTACCGAGGCCCCCGTCGAGCGCAGCTGGGCGGGGAAGGCCTCGCTCGCATAGACCCAGATCAGCGATCCGAAGCCGAAGTTGAAGGCCGCGGTGAACAGCAGAATGGCGGCGAAGCCCACCCAGGTCGTGGCGCCGTGCAGCTCGCCCCTGGCGAAGACCGCGGTCAGGACGGCGAGCATCGCGACCATCGTGCCGATTCCGCACAGCAGCACCACCCGGCGGCCGATCCGGTCGATGATGAGGATGGCGAGCACGGTCGCGGCCAGTGAGGCGAGCTGGACGAAGGACGGCAGCAGGAAGTTCTGGCCGTTGCCGGTGAAGCCCATCTCCTCGAAGATCTGCGGGCTGTAGTACGTCACGGCATTGATGCCGGTGATCTGGCAGAAGAACCCGAGGCCGACGACGAAGAGTGCGGCACGGGCGTACGGCTTGCGCAGCAGGGAGCGCGCCGATCCGCCGCTCTCCTCGGCGAGCACGGATGCCACGACGGCGACCTCCCCGCGCGGATCGACGTCCGGATCGGTCATGGCCATGACCTCGACGGCTCGTTCCGTTTGCCCCTTGAGGACGTACCAGCGCGGGGTGTCCGGCAGCTTGAGCAACGGGATCAGGACGAGTGCGGCGGGGATCGCGGAGAGGCCGAGCATCCAGCGCCAGTGGCCGCCGCCGGACAGGCCCCAGTTGACGAAATATGTGATGACGATGCCCGCGACCGTGGCCACTTGGTACGCGGCGACGGAGGCTCCGCGGATACGTGCCGGGGTCGATTCGGCGACATAGAGCGGGGCGGCGACGATCGAGATGCCGATGGCGATGCCGAGCAGGAAGCGGACGATGTCCAGCACGACGACGTTGGGCGCGAAGGCGGAGAGCGCGACGAATACGGCGTACGAGCCGGCCACGATCAGCATCGCCGCCCTGCGGCCCAGCGCGTCGGCGAGTTTGCCGCCGATCAGCGCGCCCAGGATGGAGCCGAACACCAAGACGCTGTTGACCAGGCCCTTTTCGGCCTCGGTGAGATGAAAGTCCTTGCTCAGGAACACCAGGGCACCGGAGATGCTGCCGGTGTCGTAGCCGTAGATGACGCCGACGACGGCGCCGGTGAGCGCGAACCGCCTGCCGGTGCGGAGCGCGGTCCTGGGTGACGGCGGCGGGGGCGTCGCGGAGAGCGTGGCAATGGACATGGGAAGTCCTTTGTGCGGCGGAGCGGGCCTTACTGCATGACGGAGCTGCGTGACAGAGCTAGTGACTGATCTTGCAAGTATTCGGCGCCTTTCGCGCAGCTGTCAACAGATTCTCGAAGCACTGCCGCCGCCTCGCGGCCACACCACAGCCACTCCACGGCCACCTCCGGCGGGACCGCAACCGCGCTCCTGCCCAGCCACCACCCGACCTCCCCCCCTCTGGAGCAGACACTCGTTCGAGGGATGGAGTCCTGCGAATTTTCTGCGTACAGTCGATTGCAACGAAAGCAAATATTGCAGTTTCACGCAGGACAATGAGCGCAAGCGCATCACGGGAGGGTGGGCCATGAGCGAGATCTCGTACATGGAGCAGGAGCTGCACAGTCAGCCGGAGACCTGGCGGGAGGCCGCGCGGATCGGTGCGGCCGCGGGCCCGCTGCCCAAGGCCGGACAGCGGGTGGCCGTCGTCGGCTGCGGCACCTCATGGTTCATGGCGCAGTCGTATGCGGCGCTGCGCGAGGCGGCCGGACAGGGGGTGACGGATCCCTTCGCGGCCTCCGAGGCGTTCCTCGGCGGCGACCGCGACTATGACGCGGTGGTCGCGATCAGCCGGTCCGGCACCACGACCGAGGTGTTGCGCGTACTCGATGCCGTCAAGGGGCGGATCCCGACGGTGACGGTCATCGGGGACCCCGAGACGCCGGCGGTCGCGGTCTCCGACGAGACGGTCGCGCTTCCTTTCGCCGATGAGAGGTCGGTGGTGCAGACCCGTTTCGCGACGACGGCACTGACGCTGCTGCGTGCGCATCTGGGTGAGGACATCTCCCGAGCGGTGACCGATGCGCAGGAGGCGCTGGCCGCACCGGTGGAGAAGGAATGGGTGGACGCCGAGCAGTTCTCCTTCCTCGGGACGGGCTGGACGTTCGGTCTGGCCAATGAGGCGGCGCTCAAGATGCGGGAGGCATCGCTGAGTTGGACCGAGTCCTACCCCGCGATGGAGTACCGCCATGGTCCGATCGCGATAGCCGCACCCGGCCGGGTGACCTGGCTGTTCGGTCAGGCACCGGACGGCCTGGAGACCGATGTGCTGCGGACCGGTGCGCGCTTTGTGTGCCATGCGCGCGATCCGCTGGCCGATCTGGTGCTGGTCCAGCGGGTGGCACTGGAGCGGGCCCGCGCCCGCGGCCTGGACCCGGACAATCCCCGCAGCCTGACCCGCTCGGTGATGCTCGAAACGCCGGCCGCCTCGTAGACACCCCGCCTCCCCCACCTCAATCAGCCTCGTACGCAAGGGAGTCAGCATCCGATGCCCCTCGTTCCGACCTCATCGATCGTCGACGCCGCGCAGGAGGCACGGGTCGGTGCCGCGGCCTTCAACGTCATCCATCTGGAGACCGCCGAGGCGCTCGTCACCGCCGCCGAGCGCACCGACATCCCGTTGATCCTGCAGATCAGCGAGAACTGCATCCGCTACCACGGCAGCCTGCTGCCCCTCACCCGCGCCACCCTCGCCCTCGCCGAGGGCTCCACGGCCCCGATCGCGGTGCACCTCGACCACATCACCGATGCGGAGCTGGTCCATCAGGGCATCGCCGCCGGGGTGGGCTCCGTCATGGTGGATGCCTCCGCGCTTCCGTACGAAGAGAACGTGGCCACCACCGCCGAACTCACCGCCTGGTGCCATGACCGTGGCGCCTATGTCGAGGCGGAACTCGGCGCGGTCGGCGGCAAGGACGGCGTCCATGCGCCAGGGGTACGCACGGACCCCGACGAGGCCCTGGCCTTTGTCCGCGCGACAGGGGTGGACGCTCTCGCCGTGGCCGTCGGTTCCTCACATGCGATGCACGAGCGCACGGCCGTACTGGACAAGGACCTCATCGCGGCGCTGCACACCGCACTGCCGGTGCCGCTGGTCCTGCACGGCTCATCCGGAGTGCCTGACGACGAGCTGCGGCGAGCCATCGCCGCCGGAATGACGAAGATCAATATCTCCACTCATCTGGTCTCCGTCTTCACCCACTCGATACGGCACACACTGGGAGCCGACCCCTCGCTCGTCGACTCCCGGAAGTACCTCAAGCCCGCCCGGGAGGCGGTGGCCGAGGAAGCGGCGAGACTGCTGGATCTGCTGGGCACTCAGGCGACGGTTCCGGGCCAGTACGTAGCCCAGGCGCCGGCCCGGGGGTGAGACAGGAGCGGGCGGTCACCGCCCCGGCGGCGCTTCGTCACGGCGGTCGGGACGGTCCGCGGCGGTGGAATCACGAGGGCGCCTACGGCGCGTTACCGTGGCCCGCTGAGACGAATTAGGCTCGCGCTATGAAGCGCCATGAACGGATGAACGCACTGCTTGAGCTGCTCGGCGACCGAGGCCGGATGGACGTCGAGGAGGCGGCGACCGAACTGGAGGTCTCGGCCGCCACGATGCGGCGCGACATGGACGCCCTGGCCGAGCAGCAGTTGCTGACCCGCACCCGGGGCGGGGCGGTGCTCAGCTCGGTGGCGTACGACCTACCCATCCGTTACAAGCATGCTCACCGGTCAGAGGAGAAGGAGGCAGTGGCGCAGTCCGCGGCCAAGCTGGTCGAGCGGGGGGATGTGGTCGGGCTGAGCGGTGGCACGACGACCACGGCGATCGCCCGGGTGCTTGCCACCCGTCCGGATTTCGCGGAGGCCGGCCCGCAACCGCATCTGACGATTGTCACCAACTCCCTCAACATCGCCAATGAGCTGGCTGTGCGGCCGCAGATCAAGATCGTGCTCACCGGCGGGGTGGCACACTCGCGATCGTTTGAACTGGTGGGCCCGTTCAGCGAGTTGGTGCTGCAACAGATCTCCATCGATATCGCGTTCATCGGCGCCAACGGCGTGGACCCCGTGATGGGGGCCACGGTGCACGACGAGGCGGAAGCCCGGGTCAACCGCCTCATGGCCGAGCGTGCCCGGCGTGCCGTGGTCGTCGCGGACTCATCGAAGATCGGCGAGCGCTGCTTCGCCCGGGTCGGCGACGCGGATGTCTTCGACACGTTCATCACGGACAACGGAGCGAAGGAGGCAACCCGCCGTGAATTCGCGGACCGGGGACTGAGAGTGGTGGTGGCACGCCCGTCCGCCGGCGAGTGACATCCGGCCGGCAGCCGAAAGCGACAACCGGCAGCCGACACCGACGGCCGAGAATCGACACCAGGCAGCCGGGTCGGCAGTCGGCAACGGGAGCGGCCTCCGCGCCCCCGCGGGGTAGCCGTCCGGTCCGGCCTGATCCGACCCCAGCCGGCCCGGCCCGCCGGGCCTGTCTCGCCCGACCCGACCCGCTCGCGCCACGATCGGTTTCCGCCCGTCCCGCTCGGCCGGTCGCGCTCGGTCCGTCTGTCACGCCCGGCCCGCTCGGCCCGTCCCGCCCGGTCTGTCCCGCCCGGCCCATCTCGCGCGGTCCGTGCCACTCGGCCGGTTCCGCCCGTCCCGGTTCGGCTTGGCCTGCTCCGCCCAGCCCGGTCGGCTCCCCCCCAGCCCCGTTCGGCTCCCCCAAGCCCCGTTCGGCTCGGCCGGTTCCACCCGGCACGGTCCCGAAAGGGCTGCTCTTGTGTCGCGCTTGTGTCCCTGTGTGGCCCCCGGGGCTGATTTTCCTTGGGCGGGTATGGACAATGGGGAATGAACGTGCGAACCCAGCGTGGGCTTCGCGGGGGAATCCAAGTTTTCCAGCGGGGGAGATTACGTGCGGAAGATCATGGCCATAGCGCTGGCAGCGGTGGCGTGCAGCGCCTCTCTGACAATGACCAGCGCCTCGACCGCGGCGGCGGCCGACCGGGCGCCGCACTGCGTGGTGGTGCGGAAGTACTTCAACAAGGGCCACCAGCGCTACGTCCGCCTGACGAATCTGTGCAGCCAGCGGACCGCATGCTTCACCATCGTCGTCCCGCATCAGCGCGACCCCCACGGCAGCCTCCCGAAGGGTGCGACGAAGGACGTCCGCTACGGCACGACCTGGGCGTCGCGGGCCCTGTACGTGCGGAACACTTCCTGCTGAGCGGCCGCCGGTAGGGCGCTGGAGCTTGACCGGTACGTCCCGGGCTGCGCCCCCTGCCGGGTCGGGTCAGGCGCGTACGGCGATACCGTCCAGCACCATGGAGAGGTACTGGCGGGCGATCTCCTCGGGGCTGTGCTGTCCGCCCGGCCGGTACCAGCTCGCCGCGACCCAGACGGTGTCGCGGACGAAGCGGTAGGTGAGCCGGATGTCGAGGTCGGCTCGGAAGACTCCGTCGGCCACGCCTCGTTCCAGTGTGCCCAGCCAGGCCTTTTCGAACTTCTGCTGGGAGTCGGCGAGATAGCCGAAGCGGGGCTGGACAGCGAGGTGCCTGGACTCCTTCTGGTAGATGGCGACCGCCGCGCGGTGCCGGTCGATCTCCCGGAAGGACTCGGTGACCAGGGCTTCGATGGTCTCTCTGGGGCCGAGCCCGGCGGCGAGTACGGCGTCATAGCCGTCCCACAGCTCGGTCAGGAAGCTGGACAGGATCTCGTCCAGCATCGATTCCTTGGAATCGAAGTGGTAGTAGAGGCTGCCCGCGAGCATCCCCGCCTCGTCCGCGATGCGGCGGACGGTGGTGGCGTTGTAGCCGTGTGCGGCGAATACCTCCGCCGCGATGTTGAGCAGTTCGCGGCGGCGCTCCGGTGACGCGTTCGCGGTCGTCGTCTTCTTCTTGGCGGCTGGCACCTGGCTATTGTGGCCCCCTCTGCCGGCTCCCTCCCGCCCCACGCTGCCGCCCTTGGCCCGGGGCCCTGCCGGCACCCGCACCGCCGCGCCTCCCCTCGTCTCCGCCTCCCCTCGTCTCCGCCTCCTCGCCACCTCCCTCTGCGTCGCCCCGCTCCCGTCCTCTCCGCCGCTCCCCTTTCGCCTTCTTTGCTGCGGGGCCGGCTCCGGCCACAGTCGTCCCTGCACGGCTTGGTTCCGGCTGCCGTCTCCCTTGCACGGCCCGGTTGCCGTCTCCCTTGCACGGAGCCCGGTTGCCGTTCCTTGCGCGGCTCCCTGACCCCCGGGCGCGAGCGGCGCATATTCTGCAAGTAATTTCACGAGTAAAACACCTGCTAAACTTCTTGTCATGGGGAAACATGCCAGGTCGTCCGCGAAAAGCGCGCGCATCGCGCCGGGAAGCGCGGTGCGCGCCAGGCCCTTGCCCATCAGGAGCACCGTGCGACTGCGCCGGCCCGTCGATATCTGGCACAAACCGGCACTCAGCGCGGTGGCGGCGCTGGCGATCCCTGATCTCGCGTTGTGCGCCGTGGGCCGGCTGGATCTGATCCTGTACACCTCGGCCGGGGCGATGTGCGCCCTGTACGCGCACGGTCTGCCGTACGCCGCCCGCGCCCGCACCCTGTTGTGGCTGGTGCTCGGAATGGTCGCCGGCCTCGGCATCGCGCTGACCGCCGCCTCGCTGACCACCTCGACCGCGCTGCTCGTCGTGTTCGCCTCGCTGATGGCCGCGGTCCACAAGATGGTCTGTGATGCCACCCGTATCGGCCCGCCGGGGAATCTCATCCTGACGTTCATCGCCGCCTCGGCCTCCTTCGTGCCGCAGCGCCTCGGCGAGGTGCCCCTGCACATGGCGCTGGCGCTCGGCGCCGGAGGACTCGCCTGGCTGGTCTGCATGGCACCGGCGCTGATACGCCCGCAGGGGCCGGAGCGGATCGCCGTCGCTCGCGCGCTGGAGGCCGCGGTGGGGCTGCTGCGTACGGATCCGGGCTCCGGCGGAGTGGAACCGGCCGGTATGGAGCCCCCCGGTATGGAGCCCCCCGGTGTGGCGCACGCGCGGCATACCGCTGCGGCCGCCGTGAACGTCGCCTGGCACACACTGTTTCTGGTCCCGGCGCGCACCCCGTCGAGGGCCGCCGCGCGGACCGGGCTCGAACGACTGCTGGTGCGGGCCGAGTCGGTGCTGGGGCACGATGCCCGGTCCGCGGCGGGCGAAGCTGCGCGCCTCGGCGCCTGGGCGCGTGAGCTGCGTAGCGGGCGGCCGCTGCCCCGGGTTGTGCTCTCGGGCGCGCAGGCCGAGGAACTGGTGGGCGTCGCTGACGAGGCGCGGGAGCCGCGGCGGCCCGCCCCCGGTCGTCCGCGCGGGGCGCGGGCGGTGCTCGCCCGGCTCGCGCCCGGGTCACCGCTGTTGCCCATAGGCGCGCGGGTCGCCGTCGGGTGTGTGCTGGCGGGCTGGGGATCGATGGCCGTCGGCGTCGGGCACCCGTATTGGGCCGTGGTCACCGCGGCCTCGATCTACCAGGCCAACACCACACTCTCCTGGCAGCGGGCGCTGCAACGGACCCTCGGCAATCTGCTCGGTCTGCTGCTCTACACCGCGCTGCTGCCGCTGATGCACCTCGGGGAGCTCGCGCTGATCGCGCTGGCGCTGGCGCTGGCCTTCCAGTTCGGCGCGGAGGCCTGCATCACCCGTAATTACTGGCTCGGCTCGGTGTGCATCACACCGATGGCGCTGCTGCTGACCGAATTCGGCAATCGGCTGCCGGCCGGCACACTGATCGCCGACCGCTGGATCGACACCGTGATGGGCGCGGCGGTGGGGCTGGCCTGCTGCGTCCTGGTCACCAACCGGCGGGCCGCCGACCGTATCGAGGTCGCCCTCGGGCGGGTTGCGGCCGCGGAGGCCAACGCCTTGCGGCTGCTCGCGGCGGGGACCGCACCCGGTGCGGACGGTGCCCGGGAGACCGGCTGGGCCCGTGACCGGCTGGCCGGGGGGCTGGTCGAGCTCCGCGAAGCCGTGGAGGTGGCGGCCGGCGAGTGGTGGCAGCGCGCCCTTCCCGAGGAGCGGATCGCCCATGCCGAGCAGCAGGGGCACCGCGCGCTGGCCGGGCTCGTCCGGCAGCTCTCGGCACCGGTGCCGGCCGCCTGACCCGCGCGCCCGCCCAGCGCGGCGGCCCGCACCACGGCAGGCACAATTGGGGGCGTACGGCATGGCCGAGAGGAGTGTGCGGGTGACCGAGGACATCGTCGCGGGGGTGCTGCGCCAGTGGCAGCAGGTGCACCCAGGGCTGGACACCGGCCCGATGGCGGTGATCGGGCGGCTCACCCGCTGTTCCGCACTGCTGCAGCAGGCGGCCGATGCTCCACTGCGGACGGCCGGACTCACCCGTCCCGAGTTCGACATCCTCGGCGCCTTGCGCCGGATGGACCGTGAGCTGACCCCCGGGCGGGTGGCCCGCGAGACCTTTGCGTCCGGCGCCGCGGTGACCAAACGCGTACGGCAGCTGGAGGAGCGCGGACTGATCGCCCGCCGCCCCGACGACCGGGACCGCCGCGTCGCACATCTCTCGCTCACCGACGAGGGACGCGAGACCATCGACCGGCTGCTGCCCGAACAGCTGCGGTACGAGGCGGCGCTGCTCGACGGCATCGGCGATCAGCGTCAGGAGGAACTCGCAGCGGCGTTGGGCGAGTTGCTGGTGGTGCTGGAGGGACGGCTCGGCAGCCTGATGGAGTGAGGACGGCGATCCGGGGTGGGAGAGCGGCCCGGTGAGGCGGAGGCTCCGGACGCGGACACAGCGGCCCGGTGGGACGGAGAGCCCCCGCACGCGGGCAGCGGCCCGGTGAAGCGGAACCCCCACACGGCCCACGGCCCGGTGAAGCAGAACCACGTCCGGTGAAGCAGACCCCACACACGGACCGCGCCCCTGAACGCGAACCGCGAACCCGGCTGACGCAGGCCGTCAGCCGGCCCGGAACCTCGTCCGTCCGCCACCCCGGCCTGCCCGGCCCCTTCCTCAGCCCGCTCTTCGACTCACCAGGCTCCCTCGGCCCCTCCCCGGCCCGTCACCGCGCGCCGGGGCCGTTTTGCGCCTGCGCCGTCCGCCGACGTCGCCCGTGCCGTCAGGCCCGACGTCAGGCCCGACGCCAGGCCCGCCGTCACGGCTCCAGCCGTGCGATCCGCCCCTGCTCGCCCGCGGCCCAGCAGCCCAGGTCAGGGGCGCAGTCGACGGTGTCGTACGAGCCCTTGTCGAAGGGGTGCCAGGTGTGGCCGCCGTCGAGCGTCAGATCGCTGCCGGACGGGCCGACCGCCACGGCGAGGCGCCGGGAGTGCGGGAGCCAGGTGGCGCCGGAGCGGTAGGCCTTGGGGGGTTCGGCGGCCGGGTTCCAGGTGACGCCGGCGTCATCGCTGACCGCGGCGGCCCGCGGCGAAGGCTGGTCGGGGCGGTAGTCGCCGCCGACGGCGAGGGCGTGGGTGCGGTCGCGGACGGCGAGCGCGAAGACGCCACGGGCCGGGTCACCCGCCGGTATGGGGGTGTCGGTGACCGACCAGGTGCGGCCGCGGTCGGCGGTGTGCAGAACGCGGGAGGTGGCCGCGCCACCGGTCGCGATCCAGGCATCACGGCCGCCGGCGGAGACCAGGCACTGGCCACTGGCGGCGAACGCGGCTTCGCCCTTCTGGGCCGGCGGCATGCCCTTCGACGGCAGCACGCGCCAACTGCGGCCGCCGTCCGCGGTGGACAGGATGCGGTACTTGCCGTCGACGGGGTCGCTGAGTGCGATGCCGTGCCGGCGGTCGAAGAAGGTCAGGCAGTCGTAGAAGGCACGAGGATCGGTGTTGCGGAAGCTTTCGGTCCAGGTGGCGCCGGCATCGTCGGTGCGGAAGACCCGCGAGGCCTCTCCCTCGCCGATCGCGAGGACGACCGCGCGACGTGCGTCGAGCGCCTCGATGTCGCGGAACTCCAGCGCCCCGGCACCGGGTGGGGAGATGTCGTTCCAGTGCTTGCCGCCGTCGTGGCTGCGCAGCACGGTGCCCGCCGTACCGGCGACCCAGGCGGTCGTACGGCTGACGGCCGCCAGCCCGCGGAAACGGGCGGTGCTACCACTGTCCTTGAGCCGCCAGCCGGCGTGCGGGACGGTGAGCGATGCCGCCGATACCGGCTCGCCGGCTGAAGCCGGTGCCGCCGGGAGCGAATTCGCCCCCGCCGCGGCCGCCGGCCCGGCTGCCATCGCGGCGAGCGCCGCCGCACCGGCGGCCAGCGCCGTCCACGGCCGAGCCCTGCGGGTGCGCAGCGCCCGTCTCATGTCCCTGTCCGAGTCCCCGCACCACAAGCGCCCCGTGCGCCGCAATCGCCCCACCCCGCTCCGGTTGTGGGCTGGAAGCTAGCCCAGCCCGACCACGCCGTCCAGACCACCGTCCACCGCCCACCGCCGCCGACGCCATCGCCCGCCCCGCTCCCCGCGATCGGCAACCGGCAACCGGCAACCGGCAACCGGCAACCGGCAACGAGAAGCATCGGCAACAAGAGCCCTCGGCGGCCCGTGAAGTCGCGATCACGGCGCAGCGACGGCACGCCCAGCATGCCTGACGTCCCATCACCTCAAGCGTCCGACGGCCGATCACTCGCTCCGGGCGCACAAGAAAGAGGGCATATACGCATATTCAAAGGCCCGTGATGCACGTCACGTAGGAATCCAATGCACCTGGTACGACGGCCTACGCGTCCTAGTGACCAAAGGCCCAACGATCCGCACCGAATGCAAGGGAGCCGGCGATGTCCAGCGTCATCGAACAAGCCGTTCAGGCCCGTCTCATCGCGACCGCTCCCCGGTCGCAGGTGATTCCGGCGAGCCTGCGTTATGACCGTGCCGATCCGTTCGCGGTGCGTTTGGTCTTTCCGCCCGCCGCGTCGCTGGACGGGGCGGAGGTGGCGTGGACGTTCGGGCGGGATCTGCTGGAGGAGGGCCTGTACGGGCCGGCCGGGTCGGGCGATGTGCAGATCTGGCCGTACGACGCCGAGGCCGTGGTGGTGGAGTTCCACGCCGTCGGAGGCATGGCGGTGGTGCAGTTCGACACCCAGGAGCTGCGGACCTTCCTGACCCGGTCGTACCAGGTCGTCGCGCAGGGCGATGAGGCGGGACATCTGGATGTCGAGGCCGATCTCGCCGCTCTGTTGCGCGAGGCATAGGCCTCGCCCGTGAGGGCGGAGGTGCGGGCGCCGAGGGTGCGGGGCGCTCCACCGCAGCGGTGGCACCGGTCAGTTCGGGTGCGCGTTCCGCTCACGCCCGCTCCGCCGCCGGTGCCGGGCGGCCACCGGCGGACGAAGGCGGCGCCTGGCCTTACCCGGACGCGGCTGCCGCAGCGGACCCGATGCCGGGCGGCGCCGGTGTGTCCGCCGTCGGGCCCGCCCCGAAGAGATGCGCCAGCTGCAGATCCAGCAGCCGTAGCGCGGTCCCGGGGTCGTGCACACCCAGCAGGACGTAGGTGGCGAGCCCGTCAGCCATGCTGATCAGCAGCATCGCCTCGTCCTCGGTGGCGCGTTCCGGCGGCAGCTCGCCACGGTCCGCGGCCAGCCGCAACTGGTCGGCGAAGAAGGCGCGGAGCTGGGGGATGCCGTTCTCGGCCTCGGCGCGCAGGGTCTCGTCGTGCACGGCGCGGGCGAAGTAGGCGGCGCCGACCAGCAGTCCGGTACGACTCCTGTCATCCAGCGGCAGCATGCCCGACAGGCAGGCGCGCAGTACCTCACGGGGCGTCGGCTCCTCGGTCAGCGCCTCGATGCGGGTGCGGATCCGGTCCGCGGCGAGCCGGTTGATGTGCCGCAGGGCGAAGAGGAGCATCTCGTCCCTGGTGCGGAAGTAGTGCTGCAGCCGGCCGAGCGAGATCCCGGCCTCCGCGGCGACATCGCGCAGGCTCACGCCGTCCAGCCCGCGGGTGCTCGCGATCCGCCAGAGCGCCTCGGAGATCTCCTGGCGCCTGGCTTCGTGGTCCACCTTCTTGGGCACGGATGACCTCCCTCTCCAGTGCGCGATCCCTGTCGCGGCTCCGGCTCGGTTCCCGGCCCGCTTTTACAAGTCGCTTGTACCGTTATAACGTATCGCTACTCAATACGCTTGACTTGGAAACCGGTGACCCTGATGCCCGAGCACGCCGCCCCCCTGCTGCGCCCACCCCGCCATCGAGTCGATCCGCGGGCCCGCCGCTGGTGGACCGTCCAGGCGCTGCTGACACTCAGCGGTCCGATGCTGCTCACCGCACTCGCCATGGCGGTCCTCTCGCTTCTCTTCTTCCCGGGCGCGCTGCCGTGGCTGGGCCCGTTGCTGCTGGTCGTGCTGGTGCTGCCGGCCGTCGGCTATCTCGTGGTCATGCCGCGGTGGCGGTATGCGGTGCACGCCTGGGAGCTGGGCGGGAGCGCGGTCTACGCGGCGGGCGGCTGGTTCTGGCAGAAGCGGCGGATCGCGCCGCTGACCCGGGTGCAGACGGTGGACACCGTGCGCGGGCCCCTGCAACGGCGGTACGGGCTGGCGACGGTGACCGTCACCACCGCCTCGACCGCGGGCGACATCAAGATCGCGGGGCTGTCCGACGCGGACGCCGAGGAGCTGTCCCGACGGATCGGCGAGGCGGCGCAGGACGTACCGGGTGATGCCGCATGAGCGCGCCACGAAAGCCCGAAGTGCCGGGCGTGGACCGTGACATACCGGGTGCGCCTGCCCTCACCCCGTCCGGAACGGCCCAGTGGCGGCGGCTGGATCCGCGCACCCTTCTGGTGCACTGCGGATGGATGGCGGCACCGCTCGGTTCGCTGGCGCTGACGGCGCTGGCCACCGGAGGCCGGATCACCACCGGGGCCTGGATCACGCTCGCCGCCATCGCCGTCTCGTTCGCCGTCGTCACCACGATCGGCCTGATCCGCTGGGCCCGTACGGAGTTCCGTGTCGCCCTCCACGGGAGTCCGGACGCGAGCGCTGCCGACGGCGGCCACGGGCACGCCTCCCTCACCCTCGACATACGCAGCGGGCTGCTGACCCGGCGGCTGCGCAGTGTGCCGCTGCACCGCATCCGCACCGTCGATCTGACCGCGTCACCGCTGCACCGGCTGCTGGGGGTCACCGTGCTGCGGGCCGGCACGGCGGGCTCGGGGGACGGCCGCAGCGAACTGTCGCTGGAGGCACTCACGGTCCCGGAGGCGGAACGGCTGCGCGCCGAACTGCTCGCCCACGCGGACGCCGAGGCGGCCGCGAACGACCCCGTGGTGGCCCGGATCAGCTGGCGCTGGCTGCGGTATGCGCCGCTCACCTTCTGGGTCATCGGCGGGGTGTTCGTGGTGGCCGGTTCGGCCTACCGGGTCCTGGACGGCATCGGCATCAAGGCCTGGAAACTCGGCTTCGTCCAGCGCGCGTTCACCGAGTTCGGCGCAAGCGCCCTCTGGCTGACGGTCCCGGCGGCGCTGCTCGTCATCCTCGCCCTCGGCTCGGTCGGCGCCGTCGCCCTGTACATCGAGAACTGGTGGAACTACTGCCTGGAGTGGACCGACACGCGCACGCTGCGGGTGCACCGTGGCCTGTTCACCACCCGCTCGGTCACCATCGAACGAGCGCGGCTGCGCGGGGTGTTGCTGCGCGAACCGCTGCTGCTGCGGGCCGGCGGCGGGGCGCTGGTGCGCGCGGTGGCGGGCGGTCTGGGCAACCATGAGGAGAACCGCAAGCGCAGCGGGCTGCTGCCCCCGGCGCCCCGCCCGGAGGCGCTGCGGGTGGCCGGCGGCGCCCTGCGGTCGCCCTTCCCGGGGAGCGCGTCGCCGGCGGCGCTGGCACCGCACCCCCATGGCGCCCTTCGCCGGCGCCGGGTGCGCGGACTGCTGTGGGCGGTGCTGCCCGGCACCGCCGTCCTCGCCGGTCTCGGCGCGGCGTTCAGCCCCGTGCTGCTGCACTGCGCCTGGATCTACGCGGTGGCCACCACCGTGTGCGTGTGGTGGCTGGCCCGGGACGCGTACCGCAGTCTGGGGCACGGCGTACACGGCCCGTATCTGGTCGCCCGCTCGGGCACCTTCAGCCGCGACACCCTCGCCCTCCAGCGCGAGGCCATCGCCGCCTGGACGTTCTCGACCTCGCCGTTCACCCGCAGGGCCGGCCTGGTCACGCTCACCGCCGCGGTCGCGGCGGGCGAGGACGGCTATCGCATCCCGGACCTCGCGGCCACCGAGGCCCCGGCGTTCGCCGCGTCGGCGGCCCCGGGGATCCTGGAGGAGTTCCTGAGCCACCCCGGGGCGCCGGATCAGCTTCCGGAACAGCGACTGCCGTAGCGGCAGGGGCACTTCACCCGCGGCCTGCGCTGCGCCTGCCGGCCGGATCGGACGCTGTGCCCGCACCGGTCGCACCCCCTCGCCGGCCCGGCGGTCAGGGAGAGGGACGGCTCCGCACCCGGCTCGCGCGACGGACCGCCGGACAAGCCCTCGACAACATGAGAAACATCACACACATGTCGCGTGCACGGCGAGCGCGGGCACACCGTCCTAATGGACGAGCCATTGCCCAAGACACGACCGCCGTAAGGGGAGCAGCGCGATGAACACCGTCATCGACCAAGCCGTCCAGGTTCGCCTCATCGCCACCACTTTCGGCCCGCATGCGGTGCCGGCGGTGCTGCACTATGCGCCCGCCGATCCGCTGGCGGTACGGATGTTCTTCCCGCCGGAGATCTCGCTGGACGGCTGCGCGGTGGACTGGGCGTTCGCCCGGGAGCTGCTCGACCAGGGGCTTCGGACGCCGGCCGGGCGGGGCGACGTACGGGTGCGGCCGTCCGGCCCGGACCGCACGGTGATGGAGTTCCACGCGCAGGAGGGCATCGCCATGGTCCAGTTGAAGACCGCGGACGTCCGGCTGTTCCTCGCCCGCTCCTACGAGGCCGTGCCCGCGGGCAGCGAGCTGGCACACCTCGGCATGGACCACGGCCTCGCGGAGCTGTTCGGCGCGGCGTGAGGCCGGCGCGCCGCACACGGTGTGCGGCCGGGGAGGAGGCCGTCGCCCCGGGGAGCCGGGAGACGACGGCACACCCCGGGGCCTGTCCGGCAGGTCGGTGACGGACAGGCCCCGGGGTGTCCGACAAGGCGGTCACCGACCGCGGACAGCTCTCGCCTCAGCGCTTCGGAAACCCGAACCCGTAGCCCTGCTGCTGCATCCACGGCAGCAGCCGGTCCATCGACTCGACGGTCCGGGCGCGGTCGCCGCCGCCGTCGTGGAACAGGACCGTCGGCCCGTTGGGGAGTTCACCGCGCACCGTCGCCTCGATGCCCTCGACGGTGCCGCCCTCGAAATCCTTGCTGTCGACGTTCCAGCCCAGTGGCCGCATACCGTGTTCCGCGGCCAGCTTCCGGCTGTAGGGCGTGAAGGCGCCGCCGGGGGCGCGGTAGTACTCGACCTGTGCGCCGCCCGCCGCGTCCTCGATCATCTTCTGCGCGTCGAGTATCTGCTGCGACTGATAGCTCTGCGCCTGGTGATCCATGCCGGTGTTGTGGCTGACGGTGTGGTCGCAGAGCTTGTGCCCCGCGGCCACCACCTGCTTGACCAGGTCCGGGTGGGCCTTGGCCTGCGGGCCGATCATGCAGAAGACCGCTTTGACGTTGTGCTTCTTCAGTACGGCGAGCACCTTCGGGGTCCAGACCGGGTCCGGGCCGTCGTCGATGGTGATGTTCAGGCTGCGGCCGGGGCGGTCCGAGGCGTGCACGATGGAGGAGCCGACCGGGGCAACAGGGGCCGCCCGCTTGGCCTTGCCTGAGCCGACGCTTTCCGCCTCGGCCCGGGAAGTGGCTCCGAAATTGCCGAAGGCGAGCGTTCCCGCAACCGCGAGTGAAACCACCGCCGCCGCGGCCACTCCGATGATGCCGCTCTCAATACCGAAGCGCCGTGCCATCCCGACCCCGTCCCTACCGTGCTCGTGTGCGTACCGACCGGCGGTGACTGCGTTGCGCACCGCCTTGCACCACGTGAGATGCACCGGAGTCCGGGCAGGCTGCTCCTGTTACGGATCCATCATGAAACTTATTGATACTGGACCCATGCCACGTGTACTTCTGATCGAGGACGACGCCGCCGTACGGGACGGAGTGTCCCTGGCCCTACGGCGGCGCGGCCATGAAGTGGCGGCCGCGGCCAGCGGCGAGGAGGGGCTGGAGGTCCTGCCGGGCTTCCGCCCCGACATCGTGCTGCTGGATCTGATGCTCCCCGGCAAGGACGGCTTCGAGGTCTGCCGGCTGATCCGCACCGAGCGGCAGCTGCCGATCATCATGCTCACCGCCCGTGGCGACGACCTCGATGTGGTGCTCGGCCTGGAGGCCGGCGCCGACGACTACATCGTCAAGCCGGCCCGCGGCGAGGTCCTCGAAGCACGTATGCGCGCGGTGCTGCGCCGTACCGCGCTGCCCGCCGATGGCACACCGGCCGCCGCTGACCCGGGCCCCGCCCCGGTCGAGACCTACGGCGAACTGGGCATAGACCGCGCCGGTCTGGTCGTCGCCAAGGGCGGCCAGGATCTGGCGCTGGCCCCCTCGGAGATGAAGCTGCTGCTGTTCCTGTCCGCCACCCCGGGGCAGGTCTTCAGCCGCCAGCAGCTGCTGGAACACGTGTGGGAGCACAGCTACCACGGCGATGCGCGGCTGGTCGACGCCTGTGTCATGCGGCTGCGGACGAAAATAGAGGACACCCCGCGCAGCCCCCGTTACGTCCAGACCGTGCGCGGCTTCGGCTATCGCTTCGGACCCCTGTGAAGCGCCCCGGCCGCCGGGTGCCGGCCCTCCCCCGCCTGCGGCCGGGGAACCCCCAGCTGCTGCGGGGTCTGCGGGCCCGGCTCGTCGTGGGGTTCCTGGTGGTGGCCGCCGTCAGCGCACTGACCACCGCTCTGCTGACCTACCAGGAAGCCCGTAACGCCATACTGCAGCGCTCCCAGGACATCGCGGTCAACGACCTGCGGGCGCAGGTGAACTCGCTGGCACCCGAGCTCCCGGTGCCGCCGTCCCAGGCGGATCTGGACTCGCTGCGGGTCCAGCTGGAGCGCTCCGGAAAGTCCCGGGAATGGGACATTTCCGTGCATTACAGCGGCGTACAGGACAGCGGCGAGGGCGGCCTGCGGGGCGATGTCGTGATACCGGCCGGACTCAAGGCGTCGGTGGAGAAGCGCCATGTGCCGGCCTTCCAGCGGGTGGACCGCGGCGGGGATCCCTGGCTGATGATCGGGATGCCGGTACGGCAGTCCGACGGCCGGGCCTCCGCGCTGACCATCTTTGCCCAACTCCCGCTGAACGCCGAGGAGTCCAACGTCGAGGCGCTGGTGAGTGCCGCCCAGCGGGGCGCGCTGCCGGTGCTGGTGCTGACGGTGGTCCTGGCGCTGCTCGCCGCGCGCGGTGTGCTGCGGCCCGTACGGGGTCTGCGGCAGGCCGCCGGCCGGATCGCCGAGGGCAAGCTGGACACCCGGCTGGAGGTCAAGGGCGCCGATGAGATCGCGGATCTGTCCCGGACGTTCAACGACATGGCGGCCCGGCTGGAGGAGAGCATGGCCGAGCTGCGCCGCCTGGAGGCCAACTCCCGGCGGTTCGCGGCCGATGTCTCGCACGAGCTGCGGACACCGCTGGCGGCGATGACCGCGGTCACCGATGTGCTCGACGAGGACGCCGACTCCCTCGACCCCGACACCGCCTCGGCGGTCCGGCTGATCAGCCAGGAGACCGGGAAGCTGGCGCGGATGGTGGAGGACCTGATGGAGGTGTCACGGTTCGACGCGGGGGCCGCGGCGCTCCATCTGGACGAGGTGGATGTCGGCGAGACCATCCGCAAGACCCTGCAGGCCAGGGCCTGGCAGAAGAGGGTGACGGCGGAGCTGCCGGCGGACGTACGGGCCGGACTCGATCCGCGGCGGCTCGATGTCGTGGTCGCGAACCTGGTCGGCAATGCCCTGCACCACGGCGGCGAGCCGGTCCGGGTGCGGCTGCACGTCCCGGAGCCGGGCGCGGACCGGCTGCTGATCGAGATCTCCGACAGCGGTCCCGGCATCGACCCCGAGGTCCTGCCGCATGTCTTCGACCGCTTCTACAAGGCGGACTCCGCCCGCACGCGCTCGGAGGGCAGCGGCCTGGGCCTGGCCATCGCGCTGGAGAACGTACGGCTGCACGGCGGCTCCATGCGCGCCGCCAACTCCCCCGGGGGCGGTGCGGTGTTCACGGTGGATCTGCCGCTGCGCCACGAGGAGGCGGCCGAGCCGGCGGCCGACGGGAGCGCCGGCCCGCCGGACGACGCATGGGCGGCCGGGGAGCGGACCGCGGACGACGACCGGGGCGGCGTACGCTCCGAAGCCCGGAAAGAGACCCACGCATGAGCGCCATGAACGCCCGGAACGCCCTGCGTACGACGCGTGCCCGGCGGGTGTGGACCGTTGCGCTCACCGGCGCGCTGGCCGGGATCCTCACCGGTGCACTGGCCGGTGCGCTGGCCGGCTGCGGTATCGCGCCCACCGATGTCATCGACGCCGGCGAGCCCGCCACCGGCGTGAAGTCACCGGGCCAGCCCGCGGCCGATGTCCAGCTGTTCTTCTACGGGCCCTCCGGCCTGCGCTCCGCGACCCGGCGGGCGAAGGCGCCGGCCGACCCGGAGCTGGCCATCGAGTTGCTGATGAAGGGGCCGAACCACGCGGAGCGGATGCGCGGGCTGTCCAGCGTGCTGCCGAAGTTCCCCGGCCCGCTGAGCGCCGCCACCCGGGTGGGCAGCGTCGTGATCACCCTGCCCATGGACGTCAAGCTGCTGGACTCCGCCTCGCTGAACCAGCTGGTGTGCACCGCGGCCAACGCCCGGGTGCCCGGGAACAGGCCGTCGGGCGAGGTCACCGTGACGCTCGTGAGCAAAACCGTCCGGGTCGGCCCGATGGTGTGCGGTGGCAACAACGCCTTCCCCGTCGTCGCACCGACCCCGACCGGCACCGGCACGGCCGTCCCGAACCGGACCGGCTCGGGCCCGACCGACGCGGCTCCGACCGGCACGCCCCCGGGCACGACGGGCTGACCGGTCCCGGCCCCACGGGCCCGGCCCGAGTTACCGTGGAGACGGGCCGCCGCCCACCCCACCGCGCCGGAGGAGGAGCGAGCCGGCCGGACGCCGAAACCTCGGGAGACTGACGCGATGACCGAGCGCAAACCCCCCGGTGTCACCTTCGAGACCTGGGTCGACAGACAGATCCGCGAGGCGACGGAGCGCGGCGAGTTCGCCGGTCTCTCCGGTGCCGGCAAGCCCCTCCCCCACCTCGACCAGCCGTATGACGAGATGTGGTGGATCAAGGACAAGATGAGCCGGGAGCACCTCTCCTGTCTGCCGCCCGGCCTCGCCCTGCGCAAGGAGGCCGAGGACGCCCTGGAGACGGCGGCCCACGCTCCCACCGAGGCCGCACTGCGCCGCATCCTGACCGCGGTCAACGACCGGATCCACGCCGCGCTGCGTACGCCGCTCGACGGCCCGCCGCTCCGTCTCGCACCGTTCGACATCGACGAGGAGGCCCGTAAGTGGCGTGCGGAGCACGGGAGTTGACACAACCCCGCACGGGGAGCCCGGCCGGTGCGGCGCGCCCGCCGCGCCACCGTCACCGCCCGACGGGCCCGGTCCGCACCCGCAGGAACCGCGGCCGGTAGAGCTCCACATCACCGTTGAGCCGGGGATCGGCCGGGACGCCGGGCGGACCGAGCCAATTGATGTCGTAGCTGAGAAGAAACTCCCCGTTCGCGGTGAATTCGGGGTGTATCTGGGGGTTGTAGGTGGCGACATACTGCGGGTCGGCGGCCGGCGGGCGGGGCGGGGTGAGACGGCCGTTCGGGCCGTGCCAGGGGCCGTGGGGTGAGCAGGACCAGTAGGTGGTGATCGCCCGCATCCCGGCCGCGCCGCCGCCCCCGGTGTCCATGGTGAACAGCACCCAGGCCGGACCGTCGCGTACGACGGTGAAGGCGCTGCCGACGCCGCGCCGGCCGCCGGCCCGCAGCACCGGCCCGGCCCGCCCGGCCCGCCGCTGCCAGTGGGCGCCGTCCCAGAACCGCCAGCTTCCGCGGTCCGCGAGCCGCCCGCCGGGGACCCGTGCGACATAGGCGCTGGAGGCCGGCGACGAGGGCGGGTCGTCGCCGCCGAAGAGATAGGTCCAGCCGCCGTCGCGGACCGCCGCCGCTCCGTAGAGGACGCGTCGGCCCGGGTCGGCGACGGAGGTCCGGCCGACGGTCTCCGTGATGCCTTCCAGGCGCAGGCCGGGGAGCGACAGCGTGGCCACTTCGGTGGCACGCGGCAGCCCGAAGATCCACGGCCCGGTGCCGGGAGCACGGTTCCACAGCAGCACCCGGACGACCTTCTCGTGCGCGCCGGGCGTACGGGGTTCCACGCTCGCGCGCACCGGCCAGCGCCAGCCGCCGCCGGGCGGGTCGGGGAAGAGGGGGCCGCGGGCGGTCGCGGTGCCGCCGGTCAGGGTGCGCTCCAGCCGGCCCGAACGGGACATCACCACGGCGGAGTTGTGCCGCAGCACCGGGGCGCCGCCGCTGTCAGCCGTGCGCCAACGATGCTTCTCCCCTTGCGGGTTGGGCGGTGGCTGGATCCGGTCGAGGAAGGTGTCGGAGAAGAGCCAGAGCGTGCGGCCGTCGGGCAGGCGCACCGAGTGAGTGCCGTCACCGCCGGTCCAGTCGTCCACCCGGGCGTTGTCATCGCCATAACGGGC
The DNA here is from genome assembly GCF_053611685.1 of Streptomyces sp. NPDC054786. NCBI lineage: Bacteria > Bacillati > Actinomycetota > Actinomycetes > Kitasatosporales > Streptomycetaceae > Streptomyces > Streptomyces sp. NPDC054786. The sequence continues at coordinate 41,790 of NZ_JBSHAW010000012.1, forward strand.
GAATTCCGCGGTATGCCGGGAATCGGTGGACCAGGAGGCGATCCGGCGCCCACTGCAGTGCGCGGCGCGGCCGGGAGAAGCGGTCCGTGGCAGCGCCCACAGCAGTACGGCGACGGCGGCGAGAAGCAGAGCGGCGACGGCCGCGGTGCGGATCATCGGCGCCTTGGACATCGCGCTCCTCGGTCGGTTGCCGCACCCACGGTACTGATCCTCCTGGCACAGCCCGTGGCAGACGCATCCCTACGGAAAAGATGACTCCGCGCCATACGGCCGAACCGCCCCACCTGCCCCTTCCGGCGCATAAATATGAAGATCCATGAGAGGTCAACGAGTGCAACGTCACAGCTGGAGCCCCTGCTCCAGCTAACGGTCGTTCGCCTAGCCTGCTGCCATGACCGCCGAGTCCCCCGAACTCCCCCTGGCCTCCGCCTTCCCCGATGCCGATCGAGAGCAGTGGCAGCTCCTCGTCGAAGGCGTGCTGCGCAAATCGGGCGTCACAGAGGCGACGGGCACCGCCGCCGAGGACGCGCTCTCCACCGATCTGCAGGACGGCATCCGCATCCGCCCGCTCTACACCGCCGAGGACGGTACGGCCGCCCTGGGCCATCCGGGCTTCCCGCCGTTCGTACGGGCCGGCCGGCCCGAGGGCACCACCGTGGCCGGGTGGGACGTACGCCAGCGCCATGTCCACACCGATCCGCAGCGCGCCAATGAATCGGTGCTGGCCGATCTGGAGAACGGCGTCACCTCGGTCTGGCTGACCGTCGGCGACGGCGGGGTGCCGGTGGACGGCCTGGAGCGCGCGCTCGACGGTGTCTATCTGGACCTGGCCGCGGTGGTACTGGACGCGGGCGCCGATTTCCGGCCGGCCGCCGAGGAGTTGCTGCGGCTCCACGCCGCGTCCGGCGCACCGCTGAGCGAGGCGGTCGGCTGCCTGGGCGCCGACCCGCTCGGCCTGCTGGCCCGTACGGGCGACGATGCCAAGCTGCGCCTCCAGTGGGAGTCGGCCGCCCGGCTGGCCGCGCGCTGCACCACCGAGGCGCCCGGCATCCGGGCGCTGGCCGTCGACGCGCTGCCGTACCACGAGGCGGGCGGCTCGGCCGCCGAGGAGCTGGGCGCCTCGCTGGCCACCGGCGTCGCCTGCCTGCGGCAGCTGACGGACGCCGGCCTCGGTATCGACGACGCCTGCCGGCAGCTGGAGTTCCGCTATGCCGCCACCGCGGACCAGTTCCTGACGATCGCCAAGCTGCGCGCCGCCCGCCGGCTGTGGGCACGGGTCGCAGAGGTGTGCGGGGCCTCGCCCGCCGCGTCGGCGCAGCGCCAGCACGCCGTCACCTCCACGGTGATGATGACCCGTCGGGACCCGTGGGTGAACATGCTGCGCACCACGGTCGCCGGGCTGTCCGCGGGCGTGGGCGGCGCGGATGCGGTGACGGTGCTGCCGTTCGATGCCGCGCTGGGCGTGCCCGATGCGTTCGCCCGCCGGATCGCCCGGAACACCCAGTCCGTGCTGCTGGAGGAGTCGCATCTGTCGAAGGTGATCGACCCGGCGGGCGGCTCCTGGTACGTGGAGAGCCTCACCGACGAGCTGGCCCGTGCGGCCTGGGCCTGGTTCCAGGAGATCGAGGGCGCGGGCGGCCAGGCCGCGGCGCTGCGCTCCGGGATGATCGCGGGCCGGCTGGCCCGCACCTGGGAGCGTCGCGCCGAAGACCTCGCGCACCGGCGCGAACCGATCACCGGCGTCAGCGAGTTCCCCCATCTCGCCGAGCCGCCGGTACACCGCGAGCCGGCACCCGCGCCGATCGGCCGGCGGTCCACCGGGACGGAGTCCGGCGGAGGGCTGCCGCGGGTGCGCAGGGACGACGACTACGAGCGGCTGCGGTCGCGCTCCGATGCCCGGCTGGCGGCGAGCGGCGCCCGCCCGAAGGTCTTCCTGGCCGCGCTGGGCCCGGTCGCGGCCCACACCGCGCGGGTGGCGTTCGCCGCCAATCTGTTCCAGGCGGGCGGCATCGAGACGGTGCAGGAGCCCGCGTCGGTGGACGCCGAGTCGGTGGCCGAGGCGTTCGCCCGCAGTGGCGCAGGCATCGCCTGTCTGTGTTCGAGCGATGCGGTGTACGGCGAGCAGGCGGCGGCCGTGGCGGCCGCCCTGAAGTCGGCGGGGGCGCTGCGGGTGCACCTGGCCGGCAAGCCGGGTGAGCGCCGGGAGGAATTCGTAGCGGCCGGGGTGGACTCCTTCGTCTTCGCGGGCTGCGACGCGGTCGAGGTGCTGTCCTCGGCCCTGGATGTCATGGAGGTGGCGTGATGAACGACACGACACAGCAGACGGGCGCCATCCCGGACTTCAGCACGGTCGAACTGGGGAAGCCGGTCGCGGCGGACAACGCCGGCGACACCGGGGAGTGGGCCGCGGCCGTGGCGCAGGCCACCGGCAAGGGCGTGGCGGACCTGACGTGGGAGACGCCGGAGGGCATCGACGTCAAGCCGCTGTACACCGAGGCGGACCTCGACGGTCTGGACTTCCTGGGGACGTACCCGGGGATCACGCCGTATCTGCGCGGCCCGTACCCGACGATGTACGTCAACCAGCCCTGGACGATCCGGCAGTACGCCGGCTTCTCCACCGCCGAGGAGTCCAACGCCTTCTACCGGCGCAATCTCGCCGCCGGCCAGAAGGGCCTGTCGGTCGCCTTCGACCTGCCCACGCACCGCGGCTACGACAGCGACCACCCGCGGGTGACCGGCGATGTCGGCATGGCGGGCGTCGCCATCGACTCGATCTACGACATGCGGCAGCTCTTCGAGGGCATCCCGCTGGACAAGATGACCGTGTCGATGACGATGAACGGCGCGGTGCTTCCGGTGCTGGCGCTGTACATCGTGGCCGCGGAGGAACAGGGCGTACCGCCCGAGAAGCTGGCCGGGACCATCCAGAACGACATCCTCAAGGAGTTCATGGTCCGCAACACCTACATCTATCCGCCGCAGCCCTCGATGCGGATCATCTCCGACATCTTCGCGTACACCTCGCAGAAGATGCCGCGCTACAACTCCATCTCGATCTCCGGCTACCACATACAAGAGGCGGGCGCGACGGCCGACCTGGAGCTGGCGTACACCCTGGCCGACGGGGTGGAGTACCTGCGCGCGGGCATGGCGGCGGGCATGGATGTGGACTCCTTCGCGCCGCGGCTGTCGTTCTTCTGGGCGATCGGCATGAACTTCTTCATGGAGATCGCCAAGCTGCGGGCGGCCCGGCTGCTGTGGGCGCGCCTGGTGCAGCGCTTCGAGCCGAAGAACCCCAAGTCCCTGTCGTTGCGCACCCATTCACAGACCTCGGGCTGGTCGCTGACCGCACAGGACGTGTTCAACAACGTCACGCGGACGTGTGTCGAGGCGATGGCGGCGACCCAGGGCCACACCCAGTCGCTGCACACCAACGCCCTCGACGAGGCGCTCGCCCTGCCCACCGACTTCTCCGCCCGTATCGCCCGTAACACCCAGCTGTTCCTGCAGCAGGAGTCGGGCACCTGCCGGGTCATCGACCCGTGGGGCGGCAGCGCCTACATCGAGAAGCTCACCCACGATCTGGCCCGGCGCGCCTGGCAGCACATCGAGGAGGTCGAGGCGGCCGGCGGGATGGCCAAGGCCATCGACGCGGGCATCCCCAAGCTGCGTGTCGAGGAGGCCGCGGCCCGTACCCAGGCGCGGATCGACTCGGGGCGGCAGGCGCTGATCGGCGTCAACAAGTACCGGGTGGAGACCGACGAGGAGATCGACGTCCTCAAGGTCGACAACTCCTCGGTGCGCGCCCAGCAGATCGAGAAGCTCAAGCGGCTGCGCGCCGAGCGCGACGAGGACGCCTGCCAGGACGCGCTGCGGGCGCTGACCGCGGCGGCCAAGTCCGGTCCCGGCGAAGGACTGGAGGGCAATCTGCTGGCGCTGGCGGTGGACGCGGCCCGTGCGATGGCGACGGTCGGCGAGATCTCGGACGCCCTGGAGTCGGTCTACGGACGGCACTCCGGCCAGATCCGTACGATCTCCGGTGTGTACCGAGACGAAGCGGGCCCCTCCTCCGGTGTCGAGCGCACCCGGGATCTGGTGGCCGAGTTCGAGCGCGCCGAGGGGCGCCGGCCCCGGATCCTGGTGGCCAAGATGGGCCAGGACGGCCATGACCGCGGCCAGAAGGTGATCGCCACGGCCTTCGCCGACCTGGGCTTCGACGTCGATGTCGGCCCGCTGTTCCAGACGCCGGCCGAGGTGGCCCGCCAGGCGGTGGAGGCGGACGTCCATATCGTCGGGGTGTCCTCGCTGGCGGCCGGGCATCTGACGCTGGTGCCCGCGCTGCGGGAGGCGCTGGCCGCGGAGGAGCGGGAGGACATCACGATCGTGGTGGGCGGGGTGATCCCGCCGCAGGACGTCCAGCCGCTGCGCGACATGGGTGCCGCCGCGGTCTTCCTGCCCGGCACGGTGATCCCGGAGGCCGCGCACGACCTGGTGCGGGACCTGGCCTCGGTCCTCGGCCACGAGCTCTGAGCGGGGGGTCATGCCTGCGACGATCGATGTCGAACGGTACGCCGAGGGTGTCCGCGCGGGCTCCAGGGCCTGGATCGCCCGCGCCGTCACCCTGGTGGAGTCCACCCGCCCCGACCACCGGGTGGCGGCCCAGCGGCTGCTGGTCGAGCTGCTGCCGTACTCCGGCTCGGCCCGCAGAGTGGGCATCAGCGGGGTGCCGGGCGTCGGCAAGTCGACCTTCATCGATGCGCTCGGCTCGCTGCTGACCGGCGCCGGACACCGGGTGGCGGTGCTCGCCGTCGACCCGTCCTCCAGCCGTACCGGCGGCTCCATCCTGGGCGACAAGACCCGGATGGAGCGGCTGGCGACGGACCCGGCGGCGTTCGTCCGCCCCTCCCCCACGTCCGGCACGCTGGGCGGGGTGGCGCGGGCCACCAGGGAGTCCATCGTGGTGATGGAGGCCGCGGGCTACGACGTCGTCCTGGTGGAGACGGTCGGCGTCGGCCAGTCGGAGACCACCGTCGCGGGCATGGTCGACACCTTTCTGCTGCTGACCCTGGCGCGCACCGGCGACCAGCTCCAGGGCATCAAGAAGGGCGTGCTGGAGCTGGCGGACCTGGTCTCCGTCAACAAGGCCGACGGCCCGCACGAGCGGGACGCCCGCTCCGCGGCCCGTGAACTGGCCGGTGCGCTGCGGCTGTTGCAGCCCCCGGACGCGGCCTGGACACCCCCGGTACTGACCTGCAGTGCGCGCGAGGGCACCGGCCTGAAGGGTGTCTGGGAGCGGGTGGAGCAGCATCGCACCCTCCTGGAGTCCACCGGGGCCCTGGCCGAGCGGCGCCGCGCCCAGCAGGTCGAATGGACCTGGTCGATGGTGCGTGAGCGGCTGATCGACCGCCTCCAGGAACACCCCGAGGTGCGCCGGCTGGGCCCCGGTGTCGAACGTGCGGTGCGCGACGGCGAGATCACCGCGACGCTGGCGGCCGAACAGCTGCTGGAGGCGTTCGGCCTCGGGAACGGCCTGGCGGGCGAGGCATAGGGGACGGGCGGCCGGGCGAGGCGCCGCCGTACCGGCCACCGCCCGGCGCCGGGTGCACATCGCCGGGCCCCTGCGCCACGGCCGGCCACCGCGCCCGCCCGCGCCCGCGCCTCCACCGGTCGAGTCCCTCTATCGGACGGACGGCGACGGCTGCCCCACCGAGGGCCCCGCCTCCCGTGCCGCAACGATGCGTTGTCCCCGTTCGGCGAAGTGCGCGACGGCCATGTCACGGAACCGCGCAGCGGCGGTGGAGAGATAGCTGTCCTCGCGCCGGACCAGGCTCAGGGTCCGGACGCAGTCAGGGGTGTCGAGGTGCAGCCAGGAGAGCGGCGCCCGATCGAGATCGGCGCGGGCGAGCGAGGGCATCAGGCCGACACCGAGACCGGCCGCGATCAGGAAGTGTGTGGCGCCCGGCTCATCACCCTCGCAGGAGATGACCGGACGGCGTCCGATCCCGGCGAACAGCCGCTCCAGCAGCGCTCGTTGCCAGTGGCCCACCCGGGTGGTGATGAAGGGTTCATCGGCGATGTCGGCCACCGTGAGCCGCTCCCGGAAGGCCAGCGGATGACCGGCCGGCACGGCGAGCAGCACCTCTTCGTGCAGCAGCCGCACCGCGCCCAGACCGGGCCCGGACAGCGGCTGCGAGGCGAAGCAGAAGTCCACCTCCCGTGCCCGTAGCTGATCCCGCATCACCTCGGGTGTGGACTGGAAGCACCGGACGGTGACACCGGGGTGGGCGGCGCGGAATCCGGCCAGCAGTTCGGTGAGGGGCAACAGGGTCTCGGCGGCGACGGCGACACCGCCGTCGTCGAGCCCGGCGGCGTCGGCCATCTCCCGGCGGGCGTCGTCGAGTTCGTCCAGCGCACGCTCGACCCGGGCCAGGAACGCGGCGCCATAGCGGTTGAGCCGGATGGCGCGGCCCTGCCGGTCGAAGAGCGGCACGCCCAGCTCGGCCTCCAGCCGGGCGATCGTCCGGCTCACCGAGGGCTGGGCCACCCGGAGTTCCTCGGCGGCCCGGCTGATGTGCTCCCGGCGCGCGACCGCCCGGAAGTAGCGCAGGGACAGCAGATCCATCGGCTTCTCGGGCTTTCCGCTCGGGTGACGGCGACCCGGGAATGGTCACACACGGCAGGACCGCGCCCCGTTCCGCGGGTACGGGCCGGCGCCACGTCCCTACGGGCCTGCCTCAGCCGCGCATCGAGACCGTCGCCCACACCGTCTTCCCGGTCCGGTCCGGCGCCGTCCAGCCCCATGCATCGCTCAGCTGGTCGACGATATGCAGACCGCGCCCGGATTCCGACAGGGCGTCCGGGGGCTTGACGACGGGCGCGCCGGGGCCGGCGTCCGAGACCGCACACAGCACCGTGGAGTTCTGCCGGGTCAGGGCGAGCCAGGCATCACAGAAGGGGACGGGTGCGGGGGCACCGTCCTCCCCGGTGGCCTGGGTGCCGTAGCGCAGGGCGTTGCTGACGAGTTCGGAGACCACCAGGGTCACGTCATCGGTCACGTCGGCACACGTCTGCCAGCCGGCGAGAGTCGCCCGGGTGAACCGTCGGGCTTCCGGCACGGTGCGTGCGGAGCCGCTGAGGGCGCAGGCGGCGAAGCCGTCGGGGGAGGGCATCCACCAGGTGTCCTCACACGGTTCATCCCGGAGGGCGTCGTGCACGGTCTCTGCCGGATGTGTGGTCATCAACATCTCCGCGAGGGGGATTTCGGGGCTGGGCCGGACTGCCTCGGAGAGCTAATATCCTCGTCAGCCGTCCCATGATGCAAGTGCATCTGCAATTACATCAGTAAGGACGGCCGCTCAGGGGCTCGTTCACGCCAAGGTGATCGCAGGCTCGGGATCGGTCGGAGGAGAGACCTCCAGCAAGGGAGCAGTGTGATGGAGCCGGTGACCAACGGCATGCAGGCGACCAGCATCGAAGACGCCGTCTGGCGCAAGAGCCGACGCAGCAACCCCAGCGGCAACTGCGTGGAACTGGCCGTGCTTTCGGACGGCGGGGTGGCGGTGCGCAACTCCCGGTTCACCTCGGGTCCGGCGCTCGTCTACACCCGCGACGAGATGGTGGCTTTCGTCCAGGGAGCCAAGGACGGTGACTTCGACGACCTCATCGCCGGCCACTGACAGTGCGCCGCGCAATTGGCGCATATGTCGATCGGGTAGTCGCCCCGGCTGTACGAACCGCGCGGGGCGGTGGGACACTGGGCGCTCGCCCGACCACTCAGGGGAGTCAGCATGACCGCCGCGCAGCCGAGCAGCGATCCGTCCCTGCGCCGCTATCTGGAGCATCCGCGGGGTGGTCCGACCGTCCTGCGTATCGTGCTGGGCACCCAGCTTCGCCGGCTGCGTGAAGGGGCGGGCATCACCCGGGAGGCCGCCGGGGACGCCATCCGCGGTTCGCACGCGAAGATCAGCCGCCTGGAGCTCGGCCGGGTGAGCTGCAAGGAGCGGGATGTCGCCGATCTGCTGACGCTCTACCACGTCACGGACGACGCGATCCGCTCCGACTTCCTCAAGCTGGCCCGCAAGACCAGCAGTCCGGGTTGGTGGCATCAGTACAACGATGTGCTGCCCGGCTGGTTCGAGACGCACATCGGTCTCGAAGAGGCCGCCTCGGTGATCCGTACGTACGAAGTCCAGTTCGTGCCGGGCCTGTTGCAGACCCCGGACTACGCCCGTGCGGTGGCGCAGCTCGGTCATCCGCGGTCCTCCCCGGAGGAGATCGAGCGGCGGGTGCAGCTGCGCGTGCAGCGTCAGGAGCTGCTGACCGTTCCGGATGCACCGCGGGTATGGGCCGTGATCGACGAGGCGTCGCTGCGCCGTCCGCTCGGCGGACCGGAGGTGATGGCAGGTCAGCTCAGGCATCTGCTGAAAATGGCCGAGCTGCCGAATGTCACGCTGCAGATCGCGCCGTTCAGCCTCGGCGGTCTGGCGGCGGCCGGTGGTCCGATCACGATTCTGCGGTTCCAGGAGCCGGATCTCCCGGACATCGTCTACCTGGAGCAGCTCACCAGCGCGCTCTATCTGGACAAGCGCGATGATGTCGACCATTACCTTGCGGTGATGGACCGGCTCAGCGCACAGTCCGAGTCGCCCCGCGAGTCCCTGGCGATCCTGGAGCGGCTGCTCAAGCAGGAGAACTGACGCGCGACACGGCAATGGAGCGGGGCGGGGTGCCTACCGGGCGCCCCGCCCCGCTCCGTGTGTGGTGCCTTCGCGCTACAGCTTGCGGGCCACACCACCGAATTCGATCCACTCCTGGGTGAGCTGCCGGGGACCGAGGTCCGCGTCCGGCTTCCAGGTGGAGACCTCCACCAGGCCCGGCTCCTGGATCTCCAGTCCCTCCAGGAAGCCGGTCAGCTCATGGGCCTGCCGCACCCGGCCCCACTGGCCGTGGGTGCTGACCCGCATGAATTCGGTGACGAAGTCACGGGTGGCGGCGTCCTCACTGATCAGCTGACACACCACCAGGAAGCTGCCGGGCACCAGCCGGTCGGCGACCCGCTTGATGAGACCCGCCGGGTCGTCGGCATCGGGTATGCAGTGGAGGACCGAGACGAACAGCGCGGCGACCGGCTGGTCGAAGTCGATCAGCCGCTCGACCTCGGGGCTGCTGAAGATTCCGTCGGTGTCCCGCATGTCCGCCTGGATCACGGCGGTGTTGGCGTTCTCCTCCAGGAGTGCGCGGCCGTGCGCCAGCACGATGGGGTCGTTGTCGACGTACACCACGCGCGAGTCCGGGTCGACCTGCTGGGCGACCTGGTGGACGTTGTCCTGGGTCGGCAGGCCTGATCCGTGGTCGATGAACTGGCGGATGCCGTGTTCGCGAGCCAGCCAGCGGACCACCCGCTGCAGGAAGCGCCGGTTGTTGATCGCCAGTACCTGGGTACTCGGGACGACCTTGCTCAGCTCTTCGCAGGCCTCGCGGTCAACGGCGTAGTTGTCCTTGCCGCCCAGGTAGTAGTCGTACATCCGCGCCACACTCGGGATGCTGACATCGACGGCACTGGACTGCGGTTGTGATTCCTGGCTCATTCCACACTTTCCCGTCGCTTCGACAGTCGTCAGCCATGGGGCAGGGGTGACCGCTCCGTACAGGAGTGACCACGCGCTGCAAGCCCCCAACATACCCATCGAACGGCGGTTGTTGCAGACGAGCGACAGGGTCCCTTGGAGAGAAGTGCCGGGTGTTGCTCCGTCAGCACGCACACGCACCCCAACGGACGTACGAATCAAGGGTGTTCAATCAGCCAGCCGGTGGGCCGGGTGTCCGCCATGACCCTCATGGCCGGGAATCGTCCCGTCGGGTTCGGCGATCAGGAGGAGCCCGGCCATCCCCATGTCGGAGTGGCTCTGGACATGGCAGTGATACATCCAGGCTCCGGCTCCCACCCCCTCCCCCGCGATCAGCTGGAAGCCGAAGGAGTCGGCCGGGCCGGTGATCTTGGTGTCGATGACGCGGCTGGGGTCGTCGGGGCCTTCCAGGAGGCCGGTGCGGTTGTCCGCCCAGCGATGACCGTGCACATGGAAGGTGTGGTAGTACTCCCCGTGCGTGATCATGATGATCTCGATCCGCTCGCCGACGGTCGCCCGGAAGTCGGGGCCGGTCGGCAGATTGTTGATCGTCATGTCGTTGAAGACGATGGTGAACTGCCGGTCGGGCAGGGTGTCGCCGGCCCGGCGCACGACGACCGGGCCGTACATACCGGCCCGGATGCCGCCGGTGCCGTGCTCGGTGCCGACGGCATGATCGTGGTAGTGCCAGTAGCCGGCGCTCCCGGGGCGCCAGCTGCCGTCCTTGCGTCTGCCCGGCGCATGGGTGCGCCAGGTGTAGGTGCGGGTGCCGCCCGGCTCGACGGAGCTGTGGTTCATCTTGGTGCCGTCACTGGCCACGTCGTAGTCGAGGCCGTGGACATGCAGGCTCGCCTCGACCTCCATGGCGTTCTCGAACTCGATGTGCAGGGTGTCGCCCTCGACGAGTTCGATGAGCGGGCCAGGGACGGAGGCCTTGCCCTTCTCCAGCCCGTACCCCCGCCTCCCGTCGGCCAGCTTCTCGGCGTACAGCTTCAGATGCTTCACCTCGCCCGCAGCCACCGCCCGTCGGCCCTCCGCGGCCGCTGCCGGGGTGGGGGCGGCGGCCGCGGCGATCGGCCCGAGCGCCGCGACGGCGGCGCCGCCGGCCAGGAAGCGGCGGGTGAACAGGCGTCTCGGCAGGGCGCGGACGGCGGGGTGCTCGGCTGCCTCGGTCATCGTGCTCCCATCGGGTGGCGGGAAACGAACCGCCTGGGACGGTAGCCGCACGATCTTCGTTTATCCACGGCAAGGACAAAGTTTGTTGCGCCACGGTCATAGCTATTGGCGGGCCACCGAAAGAGGTCTAGCTTCAACGGCTGTTCGGATGACCGGAGAGGGTGGGTGGGCCAATGGGACGGTTGCCGCGACAAGAACCCCGGGGCATACGGGGGTTGGGGCAGCGATGGCGGGAACGGCTGCCGGGACGAGCACGGACACGGCGGGAGAGACGCGGAGCGGCCCTGTCCCGTAGCTCCGGCGCCCGTTACGGCTGGGTCGCCGCGATGGCAGCAACCGCCGTCACCGCGGCGCTGCTCGGCAGCGCTCCGGCACAGGCCGGGACGGCACCCGAGCCCTCGGTTCCCCGGCTCGATCTGCCGTCCCCGCCGGGCGGCGACCCCGTCCGCGTACTGGTCTTCCACGCGTCGGCCGGCGCCGAGCCGCCAACGGTCGACGCGGGAATCGCGGCCATCGAGAAGATCGGCCAACAGGGCCCGGCAGCTGAGCACTTCACCATCCAGGCGACCGATGACGCCACGGTGTTCACCAAGCCCCGGCTCGGCACCTTCAACGCCGTGGTCTTCCTCACCGGCGGCGGCGATGTACTCGATCCCGAGCAGGAAGCCGGCCTGGAGAGCTATATGAAGGCCGGTGGCGGCTTTCTCGGCATCCACGACGCGGCGCGCACGGAACCGTACTCGGACTGGTTCACCGGGCTGATCGGCGCCCGGCCCGCGGCCACCGGTCCGGCCGGCACCCAGCGGGCGACCGTCGAGGTCGGCGACCGCACGAACCCGGCCACCAAGGACCTGCCGGTGCAGTGGAAGCGCCCCGACCGGTGGCTCAACTGGGCGACCAACCCCAGTGGTGCGGTGCACACCGTCGCCCGCGTACGGGAGAACACCTACCAGCCGGGCGCCGGGGCCAACGGCTGGGACCACCCGGTGTCATGGTGCCGCGACTACGACGGCGGACGCTCCTTCTACACCGGCATGGGCGGCACCGCCGCCAGCTTCCAGGAAGCCGACTTCCGCACCCATCTGCGGGGCGCGCTGCTGTGGACCACCCGGCTCGCACGCGCCGACTGCCAGGCCACCATCACCGCCAACTACCGTGCCGAACGGGTCACTTCACCCAATCAGCCCGGCCGGTCCGACCAGATCGGTGAACCCCACGGCGTGGTGACCGCCAAGGACGGCAGGGTGTTCTACATCGGCCGCGGCGGCGGTGACGCGAACGCTCCGGTGGTCACCGACTGGAACGATCCCGATGTCGGCAAGGGCGAGGGCACCGTCCACATCTGGAACCCGCAGACCAAGAAGGTGACCCTGGCGGGGTCGGTGACGGTCTTCGGCAACAAGGGCGGCGGCGACGAACTGGTCAAGAACGAGGAGGGGTTGCTCGGCATCGAACTCGACCCCGACTTCCTCTCCAACGGCTGGATCTATCTCCACTACACCCCGCACTCCCGGATCAACCGCGACACCCAGATGGCCGAGCGCCGGGTCTCCCGCTTCACCCTGAACCAGAAGACCAACAAACTGGACCTCTCCTCCGAGAAGGTCCTCCTCGCCTGGCCGGTACAGATCCACAGTTGCTGCCATGCGGGCGGCGGTATGGCCTGGGACTCGCGGAACAACCTCTACATCGCCACCGGGGACAACAACTCCTCGCAGTTCAGTGAGGGTTACTCGGGTAACAACCCGGCGCCGAACCACAAGGGCGTCTCCTTCGCCGACGCCCGCCGCACCGCCGGCAACACCCACAACCTCAACGGCAAGATCCTGCGCATCCACCCCGAGCAGGACGGCACCTACACCCTGCCCGAGGGCAATCTCTTCACCGGCAAGGAGACCGACGAGGGCGGCGGCAAGACCCGCGGCGAGATCTATGTGATGGGCGTGCGCAACCCGTCCCGGATCTCCGTCGACAAGAAGACCGACACCCTGTACGCGGGCTGGGTCGGCCCGGATGCCGGTACGCCGAGCACCACCTGGGGGCCGGCGAAGTACGACACCTTCGCCGTGATCACCCATGCCTCCAACCGAGGCTGGCCGTTCTGCATGGGCAACAAACAGCCCTACCGGGACCGCAATCTGCCCGATCCCACGAAGCCGCTGGGCTGGTACGACTGCGACCACCTGAAGAACGAGTCGCCGAACAACGACGGCCTGGTCAACATCCCGCCGGCGGAGGCCAACAACATCTGGTACTCCCCGCAGGGCGGCGGCCCCGACTATCCGCGGGACGCCCACGGCATCCCCAGCTACCAGCTCTCCGAGCAGAAGCTGCTGCTGCCCTGGCTCAAGGGCGGCGGCCAGGCCGCGATGGACGGCCCCGTCTACCGGTTCGACGCCGACAGCGCGAGCAAGGACAAATGGCCGGCCTACTGGGACGGCAAGTGGTTCGTCGGCGACTTCTACGACGGTGACCAGCCACGGCACGCGGTCGTGATGGACCCGAAGACCGCGGGCAGCGGCGGGCTGCCGGCCCATGCGGAGAGCCTGGACAAGATCATCCCAGTGGGCGCGGACGGTATCCGCAACCTGATGGGCTGGACCTTCGGACCCGACGGCGCGCTGTACGTCCTGGACTACGGGCGCGGCTTCTTCACCTCGGACCCCAAGTCTGCCCTGTGGCGCATCACTTACCAGGGCGGCGAGCCGACGCCCCGGCCGCAGCAGCTCGCCCGGAAGGCGGCCCGATGACCCGCAGAACGATGAACCGCAGCACCTGGACCCTACTGCTGGCCGCACTCGCCCTGCTGCTCGGCCTGGCCCCGGCGACGGCGTACGGGCCGCGGACCGGCCCCGCACCGCGGCAGACGGAGCAGCAGACCCTCACCTGGACCGCTGGCGACGACATCACCCGGTACGCCTCCGCCCCCGCCACGGCGGTGGCAGGCAAGGCGACCCTCGTCTTCGAGAACAGCACGGCCACCGGCAACACCATGGGCATGCCGCACACCCTGACCTTCGACACGTCCGACCCCGAGTACAACCAGGACGTCACCCTCAACATCCTCGCCAACCCCGGCGACGCCCAGGGCGGCAAACACACCGCCGAGGTCACCCTGACCCCCGGCAAGTACCGCTATCACTGCACCATTCCCGGGCACGAGGGCATGCAGGGCGTTCTCGTCGTCACCGACGGCGGTGGCTCCGACAGCACACCCCCCGACACCTCCGCCAAGCTCACCGGCGAACAGAACGCGGACGGCGCCTATGTCGGCAGCGCCACCGCCACCCTCGCCGCCTCCGACACCGGCTCCGGCGTCAGCACGCTCGAATACGCCCTCGACACCGCCGCCTACCAGCCGTACACGGCCCCGGTCCTGGTCGACGACCCCGGCGCCCACCAACTCCGCTACCGCGCAACGGACAAGGCGGGCAACACCGCCCCCGAGAAGACCGTGGACTTCACCGTCGTCGCCCCGCCCACCGGCGACACCACACCCCCCGAGACCACCGCCGAGCTGACCGGCGCGAAGAACTCCGACGGCGACTACCTCAACCGGGCCACGGTGACCCTCACCGCCACCGATGCCGGATCGGGCGTCGGGAAGACCGAGTACGCCCTGGACGGCGGCCCCTACCTCGCCTACACCGCACCGGTCATCGTGGACCGGGTCGGCCGCCACACCGTCGCCCATCGCGCCACCGACAAAGCCGGCAACACCTCGCAGGCGCGTACCGTCTCCTTCGCCATCGCCGAGGGTGGCGGGGTCCCCGCTCCCCAGTGCGCCGAATGGGACGAACGGCTGACCGTCATCGTCGGCACCGTCAACACCGGCATCCCCAACCGCATCACGCGCAGCCGCTGCACCATCAACGAGCTGATCGAGGACGAGAAGGACTGGTCCTCCCAGGCCCTCTTCCTCAAGCACGTCCGCGGCGTCACCGACGGCCTCCGCAAGGACGGCGTCGTCGACGACCGCGAGTACCGGACCATCAACAAGGCCGCCCGGCAGTCCGGCATCGGCACCCCGGGACAGCACACCGGCTACCGCGACCTCTTCGACGGGACACAGAAGTCCTTCGCCGCATGGGAACAGGTCGGCGGCGGCGCCTTCAGCCGCACCGCCGACGGCATCATGACCAGCAGCTCCGCCGTCCCCGGGATGGGCATGCTCTGGTACCCCCGGCGCACCTACGACAACTTCTCCCTCAAGCTCCAGTTCCGCGACGACGCCCCCGGCACCGGCAACGCCAACAGCGGTGTCTTCGTCCGTTTCCCCGACGTCCACGACCATCCCGAGGAGTCCCGCCCCGAGTGGGTCGCCATCAAATACGGGCACGAGATCCAGATCCTCGACCGCCCCGACGGCGACATGTACAAGACCGGATCCGTCTACGGCTTCGACCGGGTGGGCCTCGGCGGCGCCGGTGTCACCCCCAAGGGCACCTGGAACGACTACGAGATCCGCGTCATCGACCAGCACTACTCCGTCTACCGCAACGGCGTCCTGCTCAACGAGTTCGACAACACCGGCGGCCAGGAGTTCTCCCCGCCCCGCGCGGACGACCCCGGCACGGACGGCCGCCGCTTCGCCTCCGGCTACATCGGCCTGCAGGTCCACAGCGAGACGGATGTGATCTCGTACCGCAACATCCGCATCCAGGAGCTGTAGGACCCCGAGGCGGGGGTACGGGCCGCCACCACGCCACTCACAGGCGGCGGCCCGTTCCTCTCCCCCCGGCGACACCCGACGCCGGGCACGCCCCCCGCGCGGTCCGGCCCGGCGAGGAGCACACCTGGGCCCGGGGCCGCATCCGGTTCCGCCTCGGCAGACACCCGAGCAACAGCCGTTGCGGAATGGAGCGTTGTATGAGGACGCCTACCACCATCGGCCCGCTTTACACCCGGCGACAGCGCCGCCGAGGCTCACCCCGCACCCGCCACTGCCTTACTTTTCAGTCAAGTTACTCACCAGTAAGGTTGAGGTAGGCTGGCCCGAATGGCTGACACACGCAGGCGACGCGTCCCCCGCCCCGTCCGGGAGCAGCAGATCATCGACGCGGCGATCAGGGTCTTCGCGAAGCGCGGCTATCACGCCGCCTCGGTCGACGAGATCGCCGAACTCGCCGGAATCTCCAAACCGATGGTCTATCTCTATCTCGACTCCAAGGAGGGGCTGTTCCTCGCCTGTCTGCGGCGCGAGGCCGAGCACCTGGTGTCCGCGTTACGCGCTGCCGCGGCCCCCGTACACCCGCCCGAGCAACGGCTGCGGGCAGGACTGCTCGCGTTCTTCACCTTCGTCACCGAACACCGCGACAGCTGGGTGGTGCTGCACCGCCAGGCGTCGGAGCTGAGCCCGGCGATCGCGGCGGAGCTGGCCCGGACCCGGCGGGCGGTGATGACGGAGGTCTCCGGGCTGGTCCGGGCCGGGGACGCGGAGCGCGCCGGAACCCCCTGCCCCGACGACGAGGCCGGCTTCGTGACGTACACGCTGGTCGGTGCGGCGGACTCGCTCACCGACTGGATGACCCTCCACCCCGACGAGCCCCCGGAGCGGATCACCCTGCGGCTGATGAACATGGTGTGGGTGGGGATGCGCAACGTTCTCGACGGCGAGGGGTGGACAACGCCGGTGCGGGAGTCGTAGTGGGTGCCCGCCGTCGCGCTCGCCGTACTGGCCGGATCCCCGGCCCGGCCGGTACAAGAGGGGGATGACCACAGAGCAGAGTGAGCTGTCGACCGTACCGGGGGCCTCGCCCACCACCGAGGAGATGGTGCGTGCCAACCAGGCGAACTGGGACGCCCGCACCCCGGTCCATGTGGCCAGCCAGTTCTACGGCCTGGACGGTTCCCGGACCGCCGAGGACTGGTTCGCGCCGTTCGAGTGGACCGATCTGGGCGATCTGGCCGGGCGCGATGTCCTGCATCTGCAGTGCCATCTGGGCACCGAGACGGCCGCGTTCGCCGAACGGGGCGCGCGCACGGTGGGGCTCGACTTCTCCGCGGCGGCGGTCGCCGAGGCGCGGCGGATCGCCGAGGAGGGCGGCCGGAGTGTGGAGTTCATCCGGTCCGATGTGCACCGGGCCGTCGAGGCGCTGGGTGAGCGCCGGTTCGATGTGATCTACACGGGCAAGGGCGCGCTGTGCTACCTGCCCGATCTGACCGCCTGGGCCGGGATCGTCAGCGCGCTGCTCCGGCCCGGCGGGACGTTCTACCTCGTCGAGTTCCATCCCCTGCTCGACTCCCTGGGGCCGACGCCGAGCCCGGAGCGGCAGCAACTGGAGCTCCACCATGACTACCTGGGGGGCCGCGGTCCGCTCAGGAGCGATACGCCCTCCACGTACACCGACGGTCCACCGGTGCAGGGCGCCACGACGAGTTACGAGTGGCGGCACGGCCTCGGGGAGGTCATCTCCGCGGTGATCGGCGCGGGGCTGCGCGTCCAACTGGTCCGGGAGACCGAGCTGTTGCCTTGGAAACGGTTCGAGGCGATGGTCCCGTCCGAGAACGGCTGGTGGCGTCTCCCGCCGTCGGAGCCGATCATTCCGCTGCTGTATGCGCTACGGGCGGTGAAGGCCTGAGCCGCCTGTCGGCACGGGCTCCGACGGCCTCCGTCCGTCGGCCACCGGGACCGGCGGGCACCTCAGCTCGCCGGCCCGTGGATCCGGCGGTGTGTCAGCGCCCACCAGACCTCCGCCAGATCGGCCGGGTCGCGAAGGCTGGTGCCGGTGATCTCCTCGAAGCGCCGCAGACGGTTGCGCAGGGTGTTGGGGTGGACGTAAAGGGTCCGCGCGGCGGCTTCCAGGCGCAGCCCCTGCTGCAGATAGGCGGCCGCCGCCTCCTCCAACTGGGCTCCGTCCTCGCCCCGTTCGGCCAGCGGCGCCAGGCGCAGCCCCACCAGCTGTTCCCCTACGGCCGGGAGCGCCACGACCGTGGCCCGCAGCCCCAGTTCCTCACGGGTGAACGCCCCGACGAGTCCGAAGCCGACGGCGGCCCGGAGCGCCTGGGTGGCCCGGGTGAATTCCGCGGCGAGTCCGGACGCGGGGGCCGGGGCGCCCAGCCCCAGGATCAGGCCGCGGCACAACCCGCCCGGCCGCCCGGCCAGCAGCCCCGCCACCTCCCCTTCCAAGGTCGTGACGAGAGCCTTCCCCGTCCCGTCCAGGGCGAGCCAGGGGCGCAGCAGGGCGACGATCCGGTCGAAGGCGCGGTCGCCGGGGCCGGGATGGCCGGTCGCTTGCGGTATGCGACCCGGCTCGGGGGCACGCTCCGGCGGAACGTCGGGCAGGCAGGCGCGGAAAGGGAGGCGGAGCGCGCTCCGGTCGTACCAGCCGTCCACGGCGCCCCCGCCGTCGGGGTATCCGTCGGCCCGGTGCTCGTCGGCCGGGCCGTCATCGGCGGGCCCGGTGCCCCACGCGCCGCCTCCGGAGCGGGTCTTGGGCCATTGCTCCTCGCCGAGCAGCAGGGCGCGGACCAGCGCCGCGCGCCGGCGGTCCGTCATCGAGTCGCCGGGGAAGCCGACCCGGCAGCTGCGGACGATGCGCAGGGTGTTGGCGTCGGCCCAGGCACGCAGCGTCTCGGCGATCGGCAGCAGGTCCTCGGCGGTGCCGCGCCGGGCCGCCATCTCCTCGCCGAACCGCCGCCAGACGACGTCCGTTCCGATCCGGTAGGCCGAGATGATGTCCTCGGCGGGCAGCGCCCGGGCCAGGGCCGTCACCTCGTCGAGGTGTGTCTCCGGGATGCCGTACGACCGGCCGTCGCCGTGCCCGGAGCCCTGGGGGGTCCGCCGCTCCGCGGACCAGCGCTGCACCAGTGACAGTCCGTTCCGCAGGGACGCCAGCACCCGTGGCCGGAGCTGGTCCACCGACACCGCCGCGTAGGAGGGGAGTTGGGCCCGGAGGCCGCCGATGACC
This sequence comes from Streptomyces sp. NPDC054786, assembly GCF_053611685.1. NCBI lineage: Bacteria > Bacillati > Actinomycetota > Actinomycetes > Kitasatosporales > Streptomycetaceae > Streptomyces > Streptomyces sp. NPDC054786. Next base: position 60,505 of record NZ_JBSHAW010000012.1, read on the forward strand.
TCGTCGGCGAGGGCGTCGATTCCCGCGTGCAGCGCGGCGACGGCCTCCGGCACCGTTGTGGAAGTCTCCACCCGTCCCCTCCCGACTCGGTGTCTTTCCCCATGGCGAAAGCGATCATTCGTCGCCATGCTACGAGGAAGCCGCCCGAACCCCTACAGATGTTCGATCTTGGACGACTTTTCCCCAGCCGTCCGGATCCGTCCTGGCGTCCGGCGCCCGGCCCCGCTTTCCTCCCCCATCACCCCCCCGCATCATCAAGGAATCCCATGGCTGTTTCCTGGCGCCGTATCGCGGTGCCCGCCGCTGCGGTCGGCGTACTCGTCCCCGCCGCCCTCGGCACCCACGCACTGCTCTCGCACTCCGAGGAGCCCGGCACCTCCCCGGCCGGCATACGGGCCACCGGGTCCGCGGACCCGGACGGGTTGACGGACGGCAGTGACGGAGCCGCCGGCCCCGAGGGCGGCGCCGTGGCCGCCAAGCCGTCCGACGCGCCCGGCAGTTCCGGCCGTTCGGTCGCCGTGCAGCTTGCGTCGTACGACGCGCCCCGCAAGCAGGCGGTGCTCAAGCCGGCCGCCGGCAAGAGCGTGCGGACCGGCGATGTCATCGCCGCCACGCCCAGCCGGCACGCCCCCGCGGGCGCGCTGTTCAAGGTCGGCAAGGTCACCGGGTCCCACGGCGGCGAGGTCCGGGTGACCACCGCCCCCGCGACGCTCTCGGAGCTGCTCGGCAATCAGAAGGTGGACCGGCGCACGGCGTTGCGGGCCGGTGAGCTCACGGTCAAGGCGCTCTCCTCCGGCGTCACCGTGCAGAAGCCCGCCTCCTCCGGCGCGGGCCCGGAGGCGCCGTCCGACGGTCCGAGCGCACCGTCCGGCGAGGCGAGTGCCCCCTCCGGCGGTGGCCCGGACGCCCCGGCCACGGCCTCTCCGAGCCCCTCGGCCGTCGCCTCGTCCGCGTCCTCGGCCCTGCGCTCCCGGCTCACCCCCTCCGGTACCCGCGCGGCCCACACCTCCCCCCGCGGCGCGCTGCCGCCCGGTGCGGCCAAGGCGCTCACCACCCTGCGGCTGGGCGTCAATGTGCCGCTGCCCAAGGGCGTGGCGGCGACCGGTAAGTCTCCGGCACGGCTGGCCGGCGAGGTGACGTTCCGGCCCGAGCTGATCTTTCAGTACGAGAAGCGCGGCGGGCTGAACCTGCTGCCGCAGCGCGCGGCCATCGGACTCGGCGGCTCGTACGCCTACGGCTGGCAGGTGCACGGCAAGGTGCGCGGGACCGCCGACACCGGGCAGGTCGCGGTGCCGCTGGCGGCGGTCACCGGACGGCACGTCTTCTGGGTCGGCCCGGTCCCCGTCGTGGTCAGCACCGAGGTCACCTTCACCTACCGCTTCACCGCGGGCGGCCGCATCGTGCTCGATGCCGACCAGCGCACCTCCGGCTCGTTCGCCGTCGGCGCGAAGTACGACCGCGGGAACGGATGGCAGCCGCTGCGCGAGGCGCACCAGCAGACCAAGGGAGCAGCTCCCCGGGTCGAGGGTGCGGCCGCCGCGACGGCCCGCGTCGGGGCGCACGCCCAGGTCTTCCTCTACGACACCGCGGGCGTCGGCGCCGATCTGTCCGTCCACCTCACCGGACGGGCCGCAGCGTCCCGCGGCGGCGCCCCGGCATGGGCGCTCAGCGCGGGCTACGACCTCAAGACCGAACTGATGCTGCAGCTGAAGATCTTCGGCATTCAGATCGCCGATCTCAGGACCACACCGTTCGCGCTGCACGACGAGCGCAAGCTCTTCGGGCGGGGCAGGCTCCCCGCCGCCTGAGCCCTCGCTCGCCACACACACGGACGGCGCCCCCGGAGACATCTCGGGGGCGCCGTCCGTGCGTCCGCGTACCGGCCCGGCGGAGGTGCGCTTACCGGCCCCGCCGCTCTCACCCCAGCCGCCGGTACTCCGAGCGCAGCAGCTGGTCCTTCGCCGGCCCGCCGACCCGCCACTCCAGATGCCAGGTGTCCGCCCCGAGGGCGGTGAAGGTTCCCTCGTACCGGTCCTCGGCACAGGGGTGGACGGCACTCCAGTGGCCGGTCCTGAGGTCGAGGTCGTGGAAGGGGCGGCCGTCGGCGAAGTCGACCTCGGCGGTGCCGTCCGGCCGGGGCCGCAGCCGCAGGGTGCGGCTCGCCGGGTTCGCCTGTCCGCCCCACGTCAGCCGCCCCTCCTCGATGTGCAGCAGCGTCTCGCCCGCCGGGTCGGGACGGAACTCGGCGGTGCCGCGGAAGCTGCCCTCGGTGCCGGCCCGCAGGTCGTACACGGTGCGCTCGACGCTCCAGCGGCCGGAAAGGTACGCCGCGGCATCGGGGACGGGGTGCGGCGCCGGCCCGGCGACCGGGGCCTGCCCCGGCTCCGGCCCGCGCCCTCGGTCCAGCTCACTGCCCATCCCCCCATTCTCCCGTGCGCCCGCTCGCGTCACTCGGTCGGCCCCGACCACCTCCGCTCCCCTCTCCCCCGGCCCCTCGTACCGTGCGGAGCCGCACCGCCCGTCTTACTCTCGGTGCAGTGATCGTCACCGAGGTCCGCACGGCGGGCCGCCCGTCGGCCCGACGCCGTCGGCCGGGGCGCCGGGCCTGCCGCTGCCGCCTCGTACGAGCCCGGAGACCGGAGGCACCACCATGCCGGAGCTGTTCATCGGCGGTCAGTGGACCGCAGCGGCCGACGGGCAGGTGCGGGAGATCCGCTGCCCGGCCGACGGCACGCTGGTCGCGACCGTGGACGAGGGCGGGCCGAAGGACGCGGCAGCGGCGATCGGCGCTGCCCGAACGGCCTTCGACGACGGAGCCTGGCCGTGGACGCCGGCGGCCGAGCGCGGACGGCTGGTGCTGCGCGTCGCCGAGCTGCTGGAGCGCGACAAGGACGCGCTGGCCAGGGCCGAGTCGCTGGACACCGGCAAGCGGCTGGTCGAGAGCGCATACGACATGGACGACATCGCCAACTGCTTCCGCTACTTCGGCAACCTCGGCGCGGCCGGCGGTACCGACCGGGTGGTGGACGCCGGCGCCCTGGAGATCGACAGTACGGTGCGGCACCAGCCGGTCGGCGTCTGTGCGCTGATCACCCCGTGGAACTACCCGCTGCTGCAGACCGCCTGGAAGGTCGCACCCGCCCTGGTCACCGGCAACACCTTCGTCCTGAAGCCCAGTGAGCTCACCCCGCACACCGCCATCCACCTCATGCGGCTGCTGGCCGAGGCCGGGCTGCCGGACGGCGTGGCCAATCTGGTGCTGGGCACCGGCCAGGCCGTGGGTGCACCGCTGACCGAGGACCCACGGGTGGACATGGTGTCGTTCACCGGGGGTCTGGTCACCGGCCGGCGCATCATGGCCGCGGCGGCGCCCACGGTGAAGAAGATCGCGCTGGAGCTGGGCGGCAAGAACCCGAACATCGTCTTTGCGGACGCCGATTTCGACACCGCCGTCGACTACGCCCTGATGGCGGTCTTTCTGCACTCCGGCCAGGTCTGCTCGGCGGGCGCCCGGCTGCTCGTCCAGGAGGAGCTGCACGATGCGTTCGTCGACGAGCTGGTCTCCCGCGCCCAGCGGATCCGGCTCGGCGGGCCGTTCGACGAGCATGCCAGGACCGGTCCGCTGATCTCGGCCGCGCACCGCGCGAAGATCGAGGCGTATGTGGCGGCCGGGCTCGACGAGGGCGCCGTACTGCTCTGCGGCGGCTCGCGGCCCGACGATCCGTCGCTGGCGAACGGCTTCTACTATCTGCCGACCGTGCTGGACGAGTGCACCCCGGACATGTCCGTCGTCCGCGACGAGAGCTTCGGCCCGGTGCTGACCGTCGAGCGGTTCCGGGACGAGGAGGAGGCGGTCTCGCTCGCCAACGACACGGTGTACGGACTGGCCGGGGCGGTGTGGACGCAGGACAGCGGACGTGCCCACCGGGTCGCCGCCCGGCTGCGCACGGGAACGGTGTGGATCAACGACTTCCATCCCTATGTGCCGCAGGCGGAGTGGGGCGGAATGAAGCAGTCGGGCATCGGGCGTGAGCTCGGGCCCGCGGGGCTGGCCGAGTACCAGGAGGCCAAGCACGTCTGGCGCAATACGGCGCCACGTCCGCAGAGGTGGTTCGAGTGACCGGCTCGGAGTCCCCGCGCCCCGGCACCCGGGCCGACGGATCGCACGACGACGATTCGCTCGCCGAGCTCGGCTACAAGCCGGAACTCAAGCGCACCCTGGGCAACTTCCACACCTTCGCCGCCGGGATCAGCTATATCTCGATCCTCACCGGCACCTTCCAGCTGTTCTACTTCGGCATCGCCCACGGCGGTCCGGCGTACTGGTGGTCCTGGCCGATGGTCTTCGTCGGCCAGCTCATGGTGGCGCTGTGCTTCTGCGAGCTGGCCGCCCGCTATCCGGTGGCCGGGTCGGTCTACAACTGGTCCAAGAAGCTCGGCGGGCCGCATATCGGCTGGCTGGGCGGCTGGATGATGCTGACCGCCACCATGGTGTCGCTGTCCGCGGTGGCGCTGGCGTACCAGGTGACGCTGCCGCAGATCTCGTCGTGGTTCCAGTTCATCGGCGACGGCACCGGCAAGTCCGCGGCCGAGAACGCCGTGGTGCTCGGCACGATCCTCATCACGTTCACCACCCTGGTCAACGCCTTCGGCGTCAAGCTGATGGCGCGGATCAACTCGGCGGGCGTGGCGATCGAGCTGATCGCCGCCGTCATCCTGATCATTCTCCTTGCCGCGCATGTCACCCGCGGCCCCGGCGTGGTGTTCGACACCTTCGGTCTGGGCCAAGGCCAGAGCCTCGGCTACTTCGGGGCGTTCCTGACCGCGGCACTGGCCTCGGCGTACGTCATGTACGGCTTCGACACCGCCTCGTCGCTCGGTGAGGAGTCCAAGGACCCCGGCCGCAACGCGCCCCGCGCGATCCTGCGGGCGCTGATCGCGTCCTTTCTCATCGGCGGCCTGATCCTCCTCTTCGCCCTGCTCTCCGTGCCCGATCTGCACGCCAAGCAGCTGTCCGTGGACGGCCTGCAGTACGTGGTGCTCTCCACGCTCGGCTCGACCATCGGGCAGATCGTCCTCTGGTGTGTGGTCATCGCGATCACCGTGTGCGAGCTTGCGGTGCACACCGCCGGCATCCGGCTGGCGTTCGCGATGGCCCGGGACAACAACCTCCCGGCCGCCTCCCTGCTCGCCAAGGTCAGTCCGCGCTTCCAGACGCCGGTGCTGCCCGCCGTTGTCATCGGCCTGGTGGCGATCGCCATCCTCCTCATCAACGTCAACCAGCCGCAGATCTTCTCGGTGATCACCAGCATCGCGATCATCATGATCTATCTGGCCTATCTGGCGGTGACCCTGCCGATGCTGGTCCAGCGGCTGCGCGGCAACTGGACACCGGCCAAGGGGAAATTCTCCCTGGGCAGGTTCGGCCTTCCGGTGAACGCCCTCGCCGTGCTCTGGGGCTTCGGGATGTCCCTCAACCTCGCCTGGCCGCGCGCCGCGGTGTACAACGCGACCGGCCCGCAGCACTGGTATCTGCGCTGGGGCGCCTTCCTGTTCATCGGCGTCGTGGCGATCGGCGGGTTCACCTACTACTGGTTCGTCCAGCGCAAGCGCACGGGCGTCCTGGCCACGCACGCCGCCGTCGCCCCCGGCAACGGCGGGCCGGGCACCAGCAGCACCCCCACCCCCTGATCTGGAGACGGCGCGATGTCCCAAGAGGCCCCTGTGGACGAGTTCGACTATGTCGTGGTCGGCGGCGGCACGGCCGGCGCGGTCGTGGCGGCCCGGCTCAGCGAGGACCCGACGGCCACCGTCTGCCTACTGGAGGCCGGACCCTCCGACGTCGGGGACGAGAACGTGCTGCGCCTGGACCGCTGGATGGGGCTGCTGGAGTCCGGCTACGACTGGGACTACCCGGTCGAACCGCAGGAGAACGGCAACAGCTTCATGCGGCACGCCCGCGCCAAGGTGCTCGGCGGCTGCTCCTCGCACAACTCCTGTATCGCCTTCTGGGCCCCGGCCGAGGACCTCGACGAGTGGGCCGCGATGGGCTGTACGGGCTGGAGCGCGGCCGATTGCTTCCCGCTCTATCAGCGGCTGGAGAACAATGACGCCCCCGGTGACCACCACGGCCGCAACGGCCCGGTCACCCTGCGCACCATCCCGCCCCACGACCCGTGCGGTGTGGCGCTTCTGGAGGCCTGTGTGGCGGCCGGCATCCCGAACACGGCGTTCAACACCGGCCATACCGTCGTCCGGGGTGCGAACTGGTTCCAGATCAACTGCCGCCCGGACGGCACCCGTTCCTCTGCCTCGGTGTCCTATCTCCACCCCGTCATGGGCACCCGCAAGAACCTTGAGGTACGCACCGGGCTCCAGGCCAAGCACCTGAACTTCGACTCCGCCCGGCACTGCACCGGCGTGGACTATCTCGCCCCCGACCTGATCCACACCCGCACCGTCAACGCCCGCCGCGAGACCGTCGTCTCCTGCGGCGCCATCGATTCCCCGAAACTCCTCATGCTCTCGGGTGTGGGCCCGGCCACCCATCTGCGGGCCACCGGTATCGAGCCGATCGTCGACTCCCCCGGCGTCGGCTCCTACCTCCAGGACCACCCGGAGGGCGTGATCATGTGGGACGCCAAACAGCCCATGGTCAACTCGTCCACCCAGTGGTGGGAGATCGGCATCTTCGCGGACACCGAGCCCGGCCTCGACCGCCCGGACCTGATGTTCCACTACGGTCAGGTGCCCTTCGACATGAACACCTACCGCCACGGCTACCCCACCTCGGAAAACGCCTTCTGTCTCACCCCGAACGTCACCCGGGCCCGCTCGATGGGCACGGTCCGGCTGCGCACCCGCGACTTCCGCGACAAGCCCAAGGTCGACCCGCGCTACTTCACCCACGAACACGACATCCGCGTCATGACCCACGGCCTGCGCCTCGCCCGCGAGATCATCTCCCAGAAGCCGATGGTCGATTGGGCCGGCACCGAACTCGCCCCCGGCCCGTCCACCCACTCCGACGCGGATCTGTTCGACTACATCCGCACCACGCACAACACGGTCTACCACCCCGCATGTACCGTCCAGATGGGCCCCGCTGATGATCAGGCGACGCCACTCGACCCCCACTTGCGCGTCAAGGGCGTGACCGGCCTGCGGGTGGCGGACGCTTCGGTGATGCCGTTCCTGCCCGCGGTGAACCCCTGCATCACCACGATGATGATCGGGGAGAAGTGTGCGGATCTCATGCGCAGCGACTAAGCGACGGATCGACGCACACAATCGACCTACGAGGTGGGCTCCCTTCGCCGGCATTGTCCGGATCAGGTGCTAGGGGTCGCCGTCCGGTCTCACGACCTTTCGACCTCTCAGCCCGACCTTCCTTCATGTCCTCGGCGGCAACCAGGGTTGCCTTCTCCGAGGCCAGTCGGGGCGGACTCCCTCGCTCGCCCCGCAGGCCTTCATTTAGCATACTCCCCACTAAAGGGGATTGAACAGGCAATTCAGACTTTTTTCCGGCGTTGCCCGGGAACGCAAAAACCCCCGCTCAGCAGGGATTTTCACTGGCGTCCGAGGGGGCGCGCACCGTACGCACATGCCGGTAAACCCTATGTACACGCTGAGCGCGGTCAGCGCACCGCAGGAGAAGTTGGAAGATGCGTCGAGACTCGGCGGGCGCCCGGTCCGCCTGGGCATACTCAGCGGCGTCGGGCGGGGAATCGGAGCGAATCAACGTGCGGCGCCGCCACGCAGTGTGGAGGCGTGTGCACGACCTGCCCGGAATTGACCCACCGGACACTGCCGGGAAGGACCGACGCTGGGACGCAGGGCATCAAGGACGAGTCATGCCGATGATGCACTGACCCGATGGGAGGGGTGGGCACATGGATCTGGAGCTTCGGCATCTGAGAGTGCTGTGTGCGATCGCCGATGCCGGGAGTGTGGGACGGGCCGCATCGGAGCTGGGCTACTCGCAGCCGGCGATGAGCACACAACTCAGGCGCATCGAGCGCTATTTCAGCACGCCGCTGTTCGAGCGGAACATCTCGGGTGTCGAGCTGACACCGTACGGCGCGGGGGTCCTGGCGCAGGCCCGTGACGTCCTGGCACGCGCGGATGCCATAGGGCGCCGCCCGGCCGAGAGCGTGGCGCGAGCGCGCCGGCCCCTCCGTCTCGCCGCGACCAACTCCCCGGTGCTGTCCGGCATGGCCGTCCGGCTCCGGAGCCGGCTGCCCGACCTCGCGCTCACGGTGAGCAGTGTGTATCCGTCCTCGGAAATCGTCCAACTCCTGGAGGACGGCGAGGTGGACGCGGCGATCGCCGCCGACTATCCCGGGCTGGAGCTACGGCACTCGGCCGCCGTCGCGCATCGCGGGATCGTCACCGAGCCGTCCTTCGTTGCCCTGCCGACGAACCACCGGCTCAAACACTGCCTGGAGGCCGGGCTCGCAGATCTGGCCGACGACGCGTGGTTCGTCACTCCGGACGACGGGGCCGGCTGGCCGGGGGTGTTCTACGCGGCCTGCGAGTCGGCCGGTTTCACCCCGGCGACGGTGCACGAATTCCTCGGCGACCAGATGCAGTTGCAGAACATGATCGCAGAGGGTCTCGGGGTCTCCATCGTGCAGGCGACGCTCCGTCCGGTCCCCGGCGTCCTCGTCAAACCGCTGACCGGCACACCGCTGTGGTGCCGTTACGTGCTGGCCTGGCGGCGTGAGAGCCTCGCCGACGAGATTGCGGACACGCTCGTCAGCTCCGCCACCGCGGCGTACCGCGCTCTCATCGCGCAGTCGCCGCATCTGCGGAGGTGGGCGTCGCGGACCTGGAGCGTGGCCGGGCCGCAGGGCGTGATCCGGTCCGACCGGGAGGTGCGGCACCACCGCGGACCGGCCACCGACGAAGACACGTCGGGACGTTGACGCCTCGTGGGACGTTATGGCGGGTCAGCCCGATGTGCTATGTCACACCTCATTGTCGGCGGGTGGTGTGCGCTGAGAAGGTGCCACACGCGCCTCACGCGGTTCCCGAGGCGCACCTTCCCCCCACGAAGGAGCAGGGATGCGCTACCGCTTCACCTGGCCCAGATGTGTGGTCGACGGCCTGACCGTCTTAGCGACGATCGCCTGCCTGGCGACGCCGGCGGCGGCCACGCCCCATCCGACAGCCGTCGCCGAACCCGTGACCGGACCCCGCACCGCACCCCCTCTCACACCCCGCCCCACACCGCCGCCCATCGGCTCGACCGTCGGCACGGGCGAACGGCCGGATGTGCAGCGTCGGCCGCTCTCCCCCGCCCAGCGCCCCCCACTCAGCGCGTCTAAACCCCCCACTTCACCGACTGCGGCGGCCTCCTGCAGCCCCGGCGACTTCGGCGGCCGGACCGGACCCGAACTGGTCACGGCCGTCAAAGCCGCGAGCATGGAGTGCATCAACAGCCTCTTCTCGGTCACCGGGAAAGACGCGTACAACGTCTTCCGCGAGGACCAGATGGTCACCATGGCCACCGCCTTCAAGGACGCGACGGCGGCCTATCCCGGCGACAACTCGGCGAACACGTGGCAGCTCGTGCTCTTCCTGCGCGCCGGCTACTACGTGCAGTCCAACCACTCGGACGACGTCGGCGACTACGGCACGACCCTGGCGACGGCCGTCGAGGGCGGCCTGGACGGCTTCTTCGCCAACTCCCACTCCAAGGACGTCACTTCGAAGAACGGCGACGTCCTCGGCGAGGTCATGATCCTCACCGACAGCGCCAACGAGCAGGCCCGCTATCTGGACGTCTACAAGAAGGTGCTCACCGGGTACAACAACTCCTACGACGGCATCCCCAGCATGCTGTCGGCCGTCAACGACGTCTACACCCCGCTCTGGCGCGGAAACTGGAATCCGGAGTATGTGAAGGCGGTGACGGCCGACCCGAGCATCGTCGACACGGTCAACTCGTTCGCGCTGGACCACAAGGACCTGCTGGGCACCGACAAGTCCTACCTGGACTCCAACGCCGGTATGAACGTGGCGCGTTACGTCGAGCATGCGGCCCTCCGGGACAAGGTCCGGCCGCTGATGAAGGGCCTGCTCGATGCCTCGAAGATCACCGGACCGACTGCGCCCCTGTGGGTCACGGTCGCCTCACAGGCCGACTCCTACGACAAGGACAACTGCTCGTACTACGCCGTCTGCGACCTGGCCGGGCAACTCACGAAGGCGGCCCTCCCGGTCTCCCACACCTGCGACACGACACACACCCTCAAGGCGCAGGCGCTGACCGCCGCCGAACTCGACGCCGCATGCGAAAGCGTCCTGAAAGAGGACTCGTACGTCCACAGCCTCGTGAAGGACGACGGCCCGATCCCCGGCCAGTACGAGTCGACCATCCAGTTCTCCGTGTTCGGCAGTCGCAACGACTACCAGACCTACGCCGGGGCGATCTACGGCGTCGACACGAACAACGGCGGCATCACCATGATCGGCGACCCGACCGAACCCGACAACAAGCCCCTGTCCATCATGTACCAGAGGAGCGACGACAACGGCTTCCCGGCCCGGATCTGGAACCTCAACCACGAATACACCCACTACCTCGACGCCCGCGACGACATGAAGGGCGACTTCGGCAAGCAGACGTCGGTCCCGGACGTCTGGTGGATCGAGGGACTCGCCGAGTACGTCTCGTACGGCTACCGCAAGATCACCGACGACGAGGCGGTCTCCGAGGCCGGAAAGCACACCTACAAGCTGAGCACGTTGTTCCAGAGCACCTACGACAACAGCGATGTGACCCGCACCTATCCCTGGGGCTACCTCGCGGTCCGCTACATGTTCGAGAAGCACCCGGCGGACATCGCCAACATGCTCACGCACTTCCGGACGGGCGACTACGAAGGCGGCTACGCCGTCTACAACACCGGCATCGGTACCAGCTACGACGCCGACTTCGACACCTGGCTCACCGCGTGCGCGGCCGGTGCCTGCGCCGCCAAGGCCCGGTGACGTACTGAGTACCGCACCGCACGAGGCATGAAGCACAAGGCAACGAAGTCCCGCTCTACGCCGACTTCGGTCTTGGGCTGGAGTACCACGCAAAGCAGCGGGTTGTGACCGTACGGTCACAACCCGCTGACATGTGCGTATGTGAGTGTCCGAGGGGGGACTTGAACCCCCACGCCCGATAAAGGGCACTAGCACCTCAAGCTAGCGCGTCTGCCATTCCGCCACCCGGACTAGGTGTGATCTTCACGGGGCGTTCCCCGCGGCGACATGGACAACAATACCAAGGTTTCGGAGTGCCTTTCACCTGCATATCCGTCCGCCACATAACCTCGATTTATGGGCAATGAGGGACAAATTACGCATCTCAGTGGTCCACGCAGGCCACGGGCGCTTTCGCCGCTGCGGGAGCGTCTGCGGGTCACCGCGGGACGCCCCCCTGCCGCCATCGGTGATCTGCTGCTGCTCGCGTCGGAGGGACGGCAGGAGCCGCCGCTGCGGCACCGCACGCTGCTGTTGCAGGTGGTGGAGCGTGCGGTGCCGGCGGCCGCGGACGGCCGGTGCGCGTGCTACGGCATGAGGTGGTAGTCGGGGAAGTTGCCGGGCAGCCGTTCGGATGCCGGGCCCTCGGTCACCGCGCGGACCAGGAGTTCGCCGCCGACGAATGCGCCGCTCCAGGAGTTGCCGAAGCCGCCGAACAGCTCATCGCGGTCGCCGCGGGAACGGGGCTTGCCGTGGCCGACCTTGAAGGCGCGGATCTGTGGGGCGAGACGGTCGAAGGTGCCCTTGTCGTCACAGGACAGGCTGGCGACCAGGGCACCGTTGCTGGCGTTCATGGCGGCGAGGAGTTCGGCCTCGGTGTCGACGAGGACGAGGGTGTCGACGGGGCCGAACGGCTCGGCGTGATGGAGCGGGGAAGCGGAGGGCGGGGCCAGGAGGGTGGTGGGCGGGAAGTATGCCGAGGTGTCCTGGGAGGGCAGGAAGTGGCCGTCGGCGAGGGTGCCGCGGTGCAGGGGGACGGCGCCCCGGGAGATCGCCTCGGTGGTGAGGTCGGCGAGCTCCTTGGCCTTGGCGGCGTTGATCAGCGGGCCGAAGTCGAGTTCGGGGAGCGGGTCGGCGGGGTCGGCGACGGCCAGGGGGTGGCCGAACCGGACGCTGCGGACGGCCGGGAGGTACGCGGCGAGGAAGTCGGCGAAGGCCTCGCGCTGGACGACGAAGCGGGGGTAGGCGGTGCAGCGCTGCTTGGCGTAGTCGAAGGTCTTGCGCACCAGGGGCGTCAGGGACTGCCAGTCGGTGTAGTTCCAGATGCCCCAGGTGTTGAGGCCCTCTTGCTCGAGGATGTGGCGTTTGCCGAGGTCGGCGACGGCGGTGGCGACGCGGGCGCCGGTGTCCCGGCCGCCGACGAAGGAGACACAGCCGATTTCCGGCGAGCGCACGAGGGAGGGCGAGAGCTCTTTGCCGCTGCCGCTGACGAGGGTGGCCGGGACCCCCTCACGGGCGGCCAGGGCGCAGGCGAGCGTGAGACAGACCAGACCGCCGTCGGTGGGGGTCTTGGCGATCACCGCATTGCCGGCCAGCGCCTGGACGAGCATCGCGTGGATCAGCACCGACATCGGGTAGTTCCAGCTGGCGATGTTGCTGACCGGGCCGGGCAGCGGCGTGCGGTCGGCGACCATCCGGTCGATCTCGGCGACGTACCAGCGGACGCCGTCGATGGCGCGGTCGACATCGGCCTGTGCGAGCTTCCAGGGCTTGCCGATCTCCCACACGAGCAGCAGCGCCAGCAGTTCGCGGTGCTCGGTCAGCGCGTCGAGGGTGGCGGAGATCCGGGCCTTGCGTTCGGTCAACGGCACATGGCGCCAGGCGCGGTGCTGGTCGAGGGAGGCACGTACGGCGTGCAGCGCGGCGTCCGCGTCGAGCCGGGGCGGGCCGGCGATGGGGGTGCCGTCGATGGGGCTGGTGGCGGACAGCGGATCGCCGTCCGGATGCCAGGCAGCGGCCCAGAGGTTGAGGGCCTGGTCGTCGCGGAAGGCTTCGGGGGCCGCGGCCAGGCTGCGCTGCCAGGCGTCCTGCCAGGAGGTTCCCGGCTTGAGGAGGAGCGTCGGGGCGGGCGTGGTGCGCTCGTTCCGCTGCGGGTTCGAGGGGGGTTCGGCGGTGGGTGCCATCGGGTGTCTCCGCTCTCGGTGCACGGCCGGAGGGGCAGGGTGGTGGCGCTCGGCGGCTCCCGGAGGAACCGTGTTACTGGACGGTAGTGGGCAGGGCGGCACTGCGGCACCGGCCGGCGTCAGGTATGGCGAGTGTCACTCGGCGCGGGCGACGGGGCCAGCTGGGTGAGGCGACCGCGTGGCCCCCGGCGGCGGCGCGGTCCGCCCGTGGACCGCGGGCACTCCCGGCGCCCGGCACCAACACGCCGTGGTGGAGGCGAAGTTCGCGTGCACGGGATGCGGCGAGGGCGGGCGGTGCCGCGAGGACACCGCCCGCCCTCGTCCGACGTGCGTAGGGGCTCAGCCGGCGGCCGGCTCCCCCGTCTCCTCCTGCGTACGGTCGGCGATCGCCCGGTGGTGGCGGACGACCTCCCCGATGATGAAGTTCAGGAACTTCTCGGCGAAGGCCGGATCCAGCTTGGCGTCCTCGGCCAGCCGTCGCAGCCGCTCGATCTGTGCGGCCTCGCGGGCCGGGTCGGCGGGCGGCAGGCTGTGCCGGGCCTTGAGCTCACCGACCTGCTGGGTGCACTTGAAGCGCTCGGCGAGCAGATGCACCAGGGCGGCGTCGAGGTTGTCGATGCTGCTGCGCAGATAGCTCAGCCGTTCACGGGCCGCCTCGTCGGCGATGGCGGCCGCTTCGCCGGCCGCCGGTGCTGTCCCCTCGCTCATGTGCGTCTCGCCATTCGTGGTTCGGATGCCTGGTGCGGTGTCGTACTTCTGATGCTTCCTTCGTGATCGGGTGCACATTACCCGGACGGTGGCCGGCGGCCGGGCCGGTCTCGCGGATCGGACCGCGGGCAACCCGCTCCGGCGGAGCGGGGAACCGGGCAGTCCGAAGCGGCCGCGAGACGGGGCGGGCGGTGGACCCGCCCCGCGCCGGCTATCCGCGCAGCCGGCGGAGGTGTCGGGCCGAGCGGTCGGCGGTGGACAGGGAGCCGGCCGGGTTGGCGGCCGGGTCGACGGCGTCATCGCGCTCGACGATCCAGTGGTGGTCGCGGTGACGATCGCCCCTACGGCGGTACACGGTGGCCAGGAATCGTCCGTAGTCGATATCGCCGTCCCCCACATCGGTCATGTGGTAGCCGTCCTGGGTGGCGGTGTCGTGCTCACCGTCCTTGACGTGGAAGAGCGGGTAGCGGTGCGGGGCCTTCAGTACGTAGTCGAGCGGTTCGAAGGGGGCGGGGGTGCCGTCGGGGCGCCGGGAGAAGCGGGACTGGGCGACATACGCCCAGTAGATGTCCATCTCCAGGAAGACCAGGTCGGGGTCGGTCTCGGCGAGCAGTACGTCATAGAGGCGTACGCGCGGGTTGTCGGTGGCGAAGGAGAATTCGTCGGCGTGGTTGTGGTGGTAGAAGCGCAGTCCACGGGCCCTCGCGGCGGCTCCGTAGGTGTTGAATTCCTCGGCGGCGCGCTTCCAGGCGTCGACCGTGTTGCCGTAGCGGTCGGGGCTGGAGGGCGTGCCGACATACGGCAGGCCGAGCGCCTCGGCGTCGTCGAGGACCTGGGTGAGCCGAGTGGCGAAGGTGTACGCCTGGGGGTCGGTGGAGGAGTAACCGACGTGGCTGCCGACGCCGCGCAGCCCGTTGTCCCGCATCAGGTGCTTGAGCTGGGCCAGGTCGATGGGGCCCGCGCTGCCCTGGGTGTAGCCGGCGAACTCGACCTCGTCGTAGTGGTAGCGGGCGAGTTCCTCGAAGACCCGGGCGAAGCCGAGGGATCCGGTCTGGTCGCGCAGGGTGTAGAGCTGGATGCCGAGCCGGCCGGGGGGCAGCAGTCGGCGCCGGCCGGGTGCCCCCGGGGCGGCCGTGGGCGCGGCGGCGGCGGTCTGCGCGCCGAGCAGCGCCGCGGCGGTGGTGCCGGCGGCGACGCCGAGGAATCTGCGGCGGGCGAGCCGGCGGGCGAGGTCGCGGGTGTGCTCCGGGTCGTGGGTCATGGTGGGCTCCTCGTGAAGGACTTGGAGGGTGAAGGGGGGCGTTGTGGGGCCGGGGCGGCTCAGGTGAGGCCGGCGAGCTGCAGCAGCAGCGGCTTCACATCGGTGGCGGCGGGGGCCGCGGGCAGGACGTCCGGCCGTGAGCAGATGAGGACCGGGCCGTCGGCTGGGTCGGCGGGCAGCAGTCCGTGACTGCCGCGGACCGGCTCGGGGTCGAGCGGGACGACCGCCATCCGGTAGCGCATCCCGGTCTTCTTGCGGGCGAGGGCGGCAGCGGCGCGCAGCCGTACGTACGGGTCGCGCGGGTCCATGAAGAGTTCGGCCGGGTCGTAGCCGGGTTTGCGGTGGATCTCGACGAGCCGGGCGAAGTCGGGCGCGCGGGCGTCGTCGAGCCAGTAGTAGTAGGTGAACCAGGCGTCGGGGTCGGCCAGTGCGACGAGGTCACCGGACCGCGGATGATCGAGGCCGTACTCCTTCTTGCCTTTGTCGTCGAGGAGTTGCGCGATCCCGGGGAGGCCGGCGAGCGCCTCGCGGCTCGCGGCGAGGTCCTCGGGCCGCCGGACGTAGAGATGCGCGATCTGGTGGTCGGCGACCGCGAAGGCACGGGAGGCGGTCGGGTCGAGGTACTCCATCCCGTCCTGGGTGTGCACCTCCAGCAGCCCGGCGCGGCGCAGCGCCCGGTTGATGTCGACGGGCCGGCGCACCCGGGTGATGCCGTATTCGGACAGCACGACGACGGTGGTGCCGGCGCTGCGGGCCTCGTCCAGCAGTGGGGCGAGGACGCTGTCGAGTGCGGTGGCGGCGGCGTGCGAGCGGGGGTCGTCGGGGCCGTAGCGCTGGAGGTCGTAGTCCAGGTGCGGGAGGTAGGCGAGGGTGAGGTCGGGGCGGCGGGTGCGGTGGAGGTGGCGGGTGGCGTCGGTGATCCACTGTGAAGAGGCGAGGGAGGCGGTGGGCCCCCAGTAGGTGAACAGGGGGAACGGGCCGAACAGCTCGGTGAGTTCGTCGTGCAGGTCGGGCGGCCGGGTGTAGCAGTCGGGTTCCTTGCGGCCGTCGGCGTAGTAGATCGGGCGGGGCGTCACGGTCCAGTCGGTGTCCGCCCCCATCGCGTACCACCAGCAGACATTGGCGACGGTGTAGCCGGGGTGTGTACGGCGTGCGGCGTCCCAGATCTTGTCGCCGCCGACCAGCGCGTTGTGCTGCCGCCAGAAGTGGACCTCACCGAGGTCGCGGAAGTACCAGCCGTTGCCGACGATGCCGTGCCCGGCGGGTGTCGTCCCCGTCAGGAAAGTCGACTGGACGCTGCAGGTGACGGCGGGCAGCACCGTGCTCAGCGGGCGGTACGCACCGGCTTCGGCGAGCTCGGAGAGATACGGCATATGGGCCATCAGGCGCGGGGTGAGGCCGACGACATCGAGGACCAGAAGACGCTGCACGGGGGCGGACTCCGGGACGGTGTGCTTCGGGCCGGTCATGGCAGCTCCTTGAGGCCCAGGTCGGTCAGCAGATCGCGGGCCAGGGAGAGTTCGGCGGCGATCCCGTCGATGAGCCGGCCGCGGGTACGCGGCCGCAGCTCGGGGGGCAGGGCCTGCCAGGTGTAGGTCTCCACCTCCAGGTGGTGGGTGCGCGGGACCGGTCCGCCGACCAGGAGGGAGAGGGTGTCCTGGAGGACGGCCATGGTGGAGGTGAGCGGCGGCTGGGGTGGGGCGTGCAGCGGCACATGGAAATGGGCGCGCCAGGGGCCGTCCGTGGGCAGGCCGCTGCCCTCGGCGAGCGCCTCGTCGAGGTCGTCGGTGGCCAGGAGCGCGCCCTGTGGGCTGCGGGTGCGGGTCTGGTGGAGGAAGCGGGGCTCGGCGAAGGCGCCGAGGGCGGTGCGTACGGCGGTGTGCCCGGGGTGTTCGGCGTGCAGCGCGGCGGAGAGCTGGGACTTGACGATCGGCACGGCGGCGCGGTGCAGCGCGGCGAGCGCGGCGTGGGGGTCCTCGAAGGAGGTGGCGAGGTGGCAGGTGTCGAGGCAGAGGCCGATCCGGGCGTGGCGGCCCGCTGCCGGGTGCCGGCGGAGGGCGGTGACGGGACCGATGGCATCGGCGGTGGTCTCGATGAGGCAGCCGGGCTCCGGCTCCAGGCCGATACGGATCGAGCGGCCGGTGAGGTCTTCGAGGGCGTCCAGCCGGCCGGAGAGGGTGCGCAGCGCGTCGAGGGCGGTATCGCGGCGGTCGGCGGCGCCGCGGACCGGGTCGAAGTCGGTGCGCCAGGCGAGCGGAAGGGTGGAGATGGTGCCCTCGGCGGCGTCGTCGGGGAGCAGGGCGGTCAGCAGCCGCGCCAGGTCGGTGGTGTGGTCGAGCCGGGCGGCTTCCGTCCAATCGGGCCGGTACACGCGGTACTTGACCCGCTGGTCGCCGAACCCTTCGTAGGGGAAGCCGTTGAGGGTGACGACCTCCAGGCCACGGGTGTCGAGCTCCCGGCGGAGGCGGCGCAGTGCTGCCGGGTCGGCGGTCAGGGCACGGGCGGCGTCCCTGGCGAGCCAGAGTCCGATGCCCAGACGGTCCCGGCCCAGGCGTTTGCGGACCGGTGCACAGTGGTCGCGCAGCTGGGCGAGGACGCCGTCGAGGCTTTCTGCGGGGTGGACATTGGTGCAGTAGGCGAGGTGGACGGTGGACCCGTCCGGGTGGCGGAAGCGCATGGCCGTACCTCCTCATTCCCCGCCGCGGAGGATGGAGTTGCCCTCGTGCAGCGCGCCGGGCGGCCGGGGGCTGTTCAGGTTCAGCCGGCCGCTCTGTCCGTAGAAGGCGACGGGGTTGCGCCACAGCACCTGGTCGACGTCGTCGTCGCTGAAGCCGGCCGCGAGCATCGCGTCACCCGCCTCGCGCGTCTTGAGCGGGTCGCTGCGGCCCCAGTCCGCCGCGGAGTTGACCAGGACCCGGTCGGTGCCGTGCAGCCGCAGGATCCGGACCATGCGCTCGGGGGTCATCTTGGTGTCGGGGTAGAGGGAAAAGCCCAGCCAGCAGCCACTGTCAGTGGCCTCGCCCACGGTTGTCTCATTGAGGTGATCGAGGACGACGCGCTCGGGAGGCAGTGCGGATTCGCGCAGGACGTCCAGGGTGCGGCGGAGGCCGGCGGCCTTGTCGCGATGGGGGGTGTGGACGAGCGCCGGCAGGCCGTGGTCGGCAGCGAGCTGGAGCTGGGCGGCGAGGGCGGTGTCCTCGGCGGGGGTCATGGAGTCGTAGCCGATCTCGCCGACGGCGACGACCGAGTCTTTTACGAGGTAGCGGGGCAGGGCGTCGAGGACGGGGGTGCAACGGGGGTCGTTGGCTTCCTTCGGGTTGAGGGCCAGCGTGCAGTGGTGGGCAATGCCGTACTGGGCGGCGCGGAAGGGTTCCCAGCCGAGCAGGGAGTCGAAGTAGTCGAAGAAGCTGGCGGGCGACGTACGGGGCTGCCCCAGCCAGAAGGAGGGCTCGACGACGGCCCGGACGCCGGCGGCGTGCAGTGCCTCGTAGTCGTCGGTGGTGCGGGAGGTCATATGGATGTGCGGGTCGAAGATGCGCATCGGGGACTCCTCGCGGGGTGGGGGCCAGGACTCTGAACGGCCAGGGCTCTGAAGGGCTTCGGCTCTACGGGGCTACGGGGCTACGGGGCCAGGGCGTGTCCGCGAAGTCCCGTCGTTCGCCCGGAGGCCAGGCGGGACGTTGCGGACACGTCCTAGGGCTCCGTGGGGGCCTGAGGTCCGGTGGGGAGGTGGTGAGCGGGGGTGAGTGCGGTGAGGGCCAGGACGCGGTGGAGATCGTCGGGGAGGGCGCGGCCGGCGGCGGTGCGCTCGCGGGCGTAGTCGCCGAGCATCCGGGCGAGTTCGGTGTCGCCCCGGGCGCGCTGCGCGAGGCCGGCCACGGCTGCCACGGGGACGCCCGTGAAAAGGCACTTCAAGATGGCGTGCCGCCAGGTGTGGGCGTCCAGGTGACGTGCGGCGTACGGCCCGACGGCGGCCGCGACGAGCCGGGTGTCGTTCGTCCGCAGCGCATCCTCGACCAAGGGCTTGGCTGCCGGACCGAGCGCGAGGTGGGGCAGGGCCAGGAGCACGGCGCAGCGTTCGGCGGCGGTGCCGTGCAGAGAGAGCCGGGTGACGGTCGGGGCGTCGGCGCGGGCCGTGCACAGCAGGAGCACCCGAGCCGCCTCGGCTGCTTCGGGGTCCGGCTCATACGGCGGACCGGGCCGGGTGCAGTACCGCCCTGCCGAGGCGAACCGCATCTCCCAGGGGGGTGGTGAGTCGGCCGCCGGGGTGGGCCCGTCGCCCTGCGCGGCCTCGGCCAGGGCGCTGGTGAGCCAGGTTCGGGCGGGGGTGCTGAGACGGGCGCGCAGCGAGTCTTGGAGGCGGGTGAGGCGCTGTTCGGGGGTCAGCATGGGGTGTCTCCCCGGTGAGCGGCGGTGTGGGTGGGGTGCTCCGGTCCGGGCACCGGGCATGGTCCGGCGGCGGGCTGTCCGTCGACGGGCTGTTCGGCAGTGCGCCGCCCGGCGGGGCTCGGGACGGCGGGGCTCGGGACGGCGGAGCGCGGGACGGCGGAGCGCGCTACGGCGGTGTCCTGCTCGGTGCTCCGCTGTTCGGCGGTCCGGAGGAAGTGCAGGGAGGAGGCGGCGAGTTGGGGGCCCGCGTGGGAGTGGCGGGGTAGTTCGACGCTCACCAGGCCCTGGTAGCCGACGTCCTTCAGGGCGTCCAGGACCGGCGGGAAGTCGATCTCGCCGGTGCCGAACGGCAGATGCTCGTGGACGCCCCGCCGCATGTCCTCGATCTGCACATGCCACAGCCATGGGGCCGCGGCCCGTACACAGGTGGCAGGTGGATCGGGCTCCAGGCACCGGCAGTGGCCGATGTCCAGGGTGAGGCCGAACAGCGTGGCTTCCGGGCTGCCGAGTACGGCGCGGAGGTAGTGGAAACCGGCGAGGTCGGGGACGAGGTGGCCGGGCTCGGGCTCCAGGGCGAGCGGCAGCCGGGCGTCCGCCGCGGCTTCGAGGACCGGGCCGAGGGAGCCGGCGAGGCGGTCCCAGGCGATGTCCTCGGAGGTGCCGTCCGGGCGGACACCGCTGAAGCAGTGGACGGCGGTCGCGCCCAGGTCGGCGGCGACGCGTACGGCGGTGCACAGCAGTCCGGTACGGGCCGCGCGGGCTTCCGGGTCCGGGTCGAGAAGGGTGGGGTGGTGTTTGCGACGGGGGTCCAGGACGTACCGAGCGCCGGTCTCGATGGCTACGGAGAGCCCCAACTCCCCCAGGCGGCGGGCGATATCGGCGGTGCGGGCCGCCAGTCCGGGGGCGAGCGGGTCGAGGTGCATATGGTCGAGGGTCAGCGACACCCCGTCGTAGCCGAGGTCGGCGAGCAGCGCGAGGGCGTCGGTGAGGCGGAGGTCGGTGAGGCCGTTGGTGCCGTAGGCCAGCCGCAAGGACGTGGTCGTCGTCGGGGTCATGTCGGGCTGACCTTCCGGGACAGGCGCCGGGCGGCGGGGATCAGCGCGAGCAGGGCCGCCGCGGTACGGGGCGCGCC
This sequence comes from Streptomyces sp. NPDC054786, assembly GCF_053611685.1. Taxonomy (NCBI): domain Bacteria; kingdom Bacillati; phylum Actinomycetota; class Actinomycetes; order Kitasatosporales; family Streptomycetaceae; genus Streptomyces; species Streptomyces sp. NPDC054786. The sequence goes on from NZ_JBSHAW010000012.1 coordinate 81,155, forward strand.
CGCGCGGGCGGTGAGCGCCGCCTGGAGCGGGATCATGGCGCGGATTCCGCCGCCGACGGCGCGCTGAAGGAAGTACGGCGAGGGGTTGAGGACCGCCTGGAGGAGCGGACGGGCCGCGGTGACGCCGTACCCGGCGACGAGCGCGGCGGTGAACGGTGAGGGGGTCGCGTAGTGAGCCGCGGAGTCGGTCGGGGAATTGGTCGGGGAGCTGCCCGAGGCGGTCAAGCCGTACGCAGCCGGGCGGACCGCGGCCGGGCCGTACGCAGCCGGGCGAGGAGCCGCCGAGCGGTACCCCGCCGGACGACCTCGGCGTCGGCCCTGCCCCTGCCCCCGCCCCCGGCCCCGATCCCGGCCCCGGCCGCCCATGACTGCGCCGGCCACGGCCGCGACCGCCGTCAGTCCGGCCAGCGGCAGGGCGGACGAGCTGCCCTGGGCCTCGCGCCGCGAGACGGTGGTGACGGCGAGGGTGTGAGCGCCGAGCAGCACCGCGGAGGGCAGCGCCGCGCGGGCGGACCGGGCGGCCCCGGAGGGAGGCCGGGTGTCCGCACGGCCGGTGCCTTCCGGCCGTCGCTGTCGCGCGGTGCCGGGAGGAGCGGTCGCGACGGCTCCCTGGAGCAGGTCCAGGGTGCGGGCGCAGGCCATGGCGGCCGGACCCGCGGGGGTGTTCTTGAGGTGCAGGTCGTAGGCCCAGACCGTGGCCGCGAGGGCGGTGGCGGTGAGCAGAGCGGGACGGCTCGCCGCGGCGGCGAGGGCGAGCCCGGCGACGGTCAGGCCACCGGCCGCGGCGAGGGCGGCGGACGGTGCGATCCGGCCGGACGGGATCGGGCGGCTCGGGCGTTCGATGGCGTCGATATCGCGGTCGGCCCAGTCGTTGAGCGCCATACCGGCCTCGTAGAGACAGAGGGAGGCGCAGGCCGCGAGCGCGGTGCGGTGGTTCGGCCGGTGACCGGCGGCGGTGGCGCCCGCGAGCAGATCGCCCGGGACGCTGAAGAGGGCCGAGACGCGGAGGAGTTCGGCCCAGGCCCGGCCCGCGCTGCCGGTGTCGGCGGCTCCCCCGCCGCCCGCATGCCCGTCGGCGCCGGCAGGCCCGGTACCGCCCGCCGGCCCACGCCCGGTGGCAGGTTCCCCCACAGAACCCACCACCGGGCCGTTCCTCATGGGGCGCGGCGCGCGGCCGGCCCCGGGTCCAGGGCGCGGCCCCGGCCCCGGCTCAGGCACATACCCAGGCTGCCCCCCGGCCATCCCTCCCTCGCCCTCCGGTGACCGGCCCGGTCCGCCGTCCGGGCTCATGACCGCGTCCCGGTCCGCAGCAGGCCGGCGTACGCGAGGAGGGCCGTGTACTGGTCGGCGAGGGCGGCGGGGCCGCCGTCCGGGTCCTTGAAGTAGAAGCCGAGGGCGGGTTGCGGGCCGGACAGGCCGACGGTGTGTGCGGCGGCCAGGAGCCGGGCCAGATCGAGGACGAGGGGTGCGGCGAGCGCGGAGTCGCAGCCCTGCCAGGTGGTCTGCAAGGTCATCCGGCTGCCGAGGAAGCCGTCGAAGGCGATGTGGTCCCAGGCGGTCTTCCAGTCGCCGAGCGCCGGAACGTTGTCGATGTGCAGGTCGCCCGCGGGGAGTGCGCCGAGCGTGTCGGCCAGGACCCGGGCCTTGCCGGCGTTCTTGGCGGCCGCGGCGCCCGGGTCGGCGAGGGCCGCGCCATCTCCGCCGCCGAGGAGATTGGTACCGGACCAGGCACGTACGGCAAGCGCGCGCTGGGCGAACATCGGGGCGAGGACGGAGCGCAGCAGGGTCTGCCCCGTCTTGCCGTCGCGGCCCGCATACGGCAGTCCGCTGACCGCTGCCATCTCCTGGAGGAGGGGGTGGTGCAGCCCGGTGGAGGGGGTGAAGTTGAGGTACGGGCAACCGGCCCGCAGGGCGGCGCAGGCGTAGAGGGAGCTGGCCGGGAGCCGGTCGGTGTGCGGGTCGGCGGGGGCCGGTTCCGTACTGGCGACACTGATGACGACGGTGCGGTCGAGGTCGTGGTCGCGGCCGAAGTCCCGCAGGTCGGCGGCGAAGGCGCTGATGAGTTCGGCGTCGCTGCGGGTGTCGCCTTGCTGCGGTCCGCCGGGCCGGATCGCGGCGTCGGCGGCGGCGAGTTCGGCGTGTACGGCATGCGGCAGGCCGTACGGGAGGACGCCGCCGGCGGCGAGTTCCTCGGCGCGTTTGGGCAGCGGGCAGCAGGCGGTGTCGTGGCCGCCGAAGACGAGGGCGGAGAGGGGCGGGAGGGAGGGGACGGGGGTGTCGGTGAAGGGGGCGGTTTCGGTGACCATGCCGACGGGCCGGTGCAGACCGGCGGTCAGGGCGGCGCAGCCGGCGATCACGGTGGTGGCGACGGAGCCGCGGGCGCCGACGAGCCAGACGCCGGTGCGGCCGGTGCGCTCGCGGCGGCCCTCCTCGCGGGCCGCTTCTCGGGTCGGGTCAGCCATCACTTACCCCGCGCCTCTCCGTGCTCCGCGTCCGCTGCCGCCGCCTGTGGGGCCGCCAGTTCCTTGATCCGGATGTTGCGGAAGGCCACGTGGTCGTCGGCGCCGTGGTTCTGCAGACCGAGGTAGCCGTCGGTCAGGCTCCGCTCGGGGTCCTTGTTGGTGAAGTCATTGATCTTGACTCCGTTGAGGTACACCCGCAGGCGCTCTCCCTGGACCTTGATCTCGTACGCGTTCCACTGTCCGGGCGGTCGCAGGGCCCGGTCGCGGGCCGTGAGGTCGGCGGACTGGAAGGAGTAGACGGCGCCCGTGGTGCGGTCCGGCGCGTCCGTCGCGTCGATCTGGATCTCATAGCCCTTGTTGACGGCCGACCAGGGGTCGTCGGAGGCCGGAAAGCCCACGAAGACACCGGAGTTGTCGTCGCCCTGCATCTTCCAGTCGAGCTTGAGGGAGTACGCCGTCAGCTCCTTGGCCTGGTACCGGAGCAGGCCCATGCCGCCGTAGGAGTTGAGGGTGCCGTTCTCGACGGTGAACCCCCCGGGTCCGGCCTGCTTCCATCCATCGAGGGTCCGGCCGTTGAAGATCGGGCGGTAGCCGGTGTCCGGCCGGCAGTCGGCCTTGGCCTTCCCCGCGGCGTACGTCAGCCCGCCGAGCAGATGGGCGCGGAACGCCGGGTCCGCGTAGGACTCCTTGGTGTGACCGCCTCCGGTGTAGAAGGCGCGCCCGCCGCCGTAGCTCTGGCACCAGGCGATCGGATGGTCGCCCTTCATGGTGCCGCCCGTGTACGTCGTCTCGTCGAGGGAGGCGAGGACATGGGCCTGCGCGCGGGGGTTGGTGCGGTAGTTGTACCACTCGTCGGTGCGCTCCCAGGCGGCCGGCAGATGCGCGGTCGCCGGGTTGCTGCGGTCCTCGACCCGGACCGTGGCGGGCTGGATGGCCGGATGCGACTGGAAGTAGGCGCCGACGAGCCCGCCGTAGAAGGGCCAGTCGTACTCGGTGTCGGCGGCCGCGTGGATGCCGAGGTATCCGCCGCCGTGGGCGACGTAGTCCTCGAACGCCTGTTGCTGGGTGTCGTCGAGGACATCGCCGGTGGTCGACAGGAAGACGACGGCGTCGTAGCGGGCGAGGTTGCCGGGCGTGAACGCGTCCGCGGACTCGGTGGCGTCGACCGTGAGGGAGCCGGCGTTGCCCAATTCCTTGAGGGCGGCGATGCCGTCGGGGATGGAGTCGTGGCGGAAGCCGGCGGTCTTGGAGAAGACCAGGACGCGGCCGGTGTCGTGGTGGTGGGCGGGTGCGGCGGCGCCGGGCAGGGCCATGGTGGCGAGCAGGGCGGCGGCCGTGGCGGCGGTGATGCCCAGGCGGCGTGCGGAGGGGTGCATGGGGTGTCCTTCCTCCGGCGGGGCGTACGGGCCGAGGTGCTGCACGGCCCGTACGCCCCGGTCGGCGAGGGGGTCAGCCGAGTGGCTCAGCCAGTGGTGAAGGTGAAGTCGTCCACGTCGTAGAGGGCCGCGCCGTCGCTGCCCTTGAAGACCAGGTAGAGCGTGGTGGTCGTGGTGGGCGGACGGTTGATGGCCGTGCTCACGTCCTGGTACGTCTCCCAGGACCCGGTCGGCTCGACCTTCGCGCTGCCGACCAGCCGGCCGGTGGGCGAGCCGCTGCGGATCTCCAGGGTGCCGCCGCTGCCCGCCGAGGCGACGCGCGCGGTGAGGGACGTGGCCTGGGAGATCAGGTACGGCTTGAAGGAGATCCAGTCGCCGTTGTTGATGTCGCCGACCGTCTTGCCGCCGTTGGCGGGCGGGTGGTTCACGACCGAGACGCCCTTGGAGTCGCCGAAGTGCTCGGCCTGGCGGTGCTTGGGCTGGGTGACGTGCTGGTCGTGCGTGGTGAGCGCGGGCTGTCCGTTGGCGCCCTTGTCGGTGTACTCGGCGTCGAAGACACCGAAGACGTTGGCGTTCGGGTCGTGCTCGCTGTCGGCGCTGGTCTTGATGACGCCCGAGCAGCCGTTGGCGGACGTCACGGGGTGGCCGTGGCTGTCGTGGCCGAGGATGTGGGTGACCTTGACCTTGGTGCAGTCGATGGTCCCGTCCTCCGGGTCGGTCACCTTCACCTTGAAGGGCACCTCGTCGCCGAAGGTGAACAACTGGCCGTCACCGGGGAGTTCGAGGGTCACCTTGGGTGCGGTGTTGCCGACGACGAGGTGCACGTCGGCGCTGCCGGTGCGGCCGGTCGGGTCCTTGGTGGTGACGGTCGCGGTGTAGGTGCCGTTCTTCTTGTACGTGTGGCCGGGGGCGGCGCCCGTTCCGGTGGTGCCGTCGCCGAAGTTCCACGCGTAGGTGAGGGTGCCGCCGTCGGCGTCGGTCGCGGTGGCGGAGAGCTTCACCCGCATCGGCGCCTGGCCCGAGGTCTTGTCGGCCTTGGCGTCGACGACCGGCGAGTGGCCGTCGGTGGCGTTCTCGATGCGGTACAGGCCGGAGTTCTCGTCGCCGCCGAACCAGGCGGTGCCGTAGTCCAGGACGTACAGGGCGCCGTCCGGGCCGAAGGCCATGTCCATGATCTGGGTGCCGGTCCACGGGAACGGGTTGATGGATGTCACCTTGCCGTCGGCGTCCTGCTCGATCCGCTTGATCCAGCGGCGGCCGAACTCGCCGGCGAAGAAGTCCCCGTCGTAGGCCTCGGGGAACTTCACCGGGGACGCGTTCGCGGCGTCGTAGCGGTAGACGGGGCCGCCCATCGGGGACTCGGAGCCGGAGCCGAACTCGGGCACGGAGCCGCCGTCGTACGGGATCCACGCGGGCTGCGCGGGCGGCAGGTCGACGAGGCCGGTGTTGTGCGGCGAGTTGTTCTTCGGTGCGTGGCAGTCGAAGGACGCGCCGGAGGCCTTGGTCGCGAAGTCGTAGTCGACGTAGGCGTCGTTGTTGCCGGTGCAGTACGGCCAGCCGAAGTTGCCCGGCTTGGTGACACGGGCGAACTCGACCTGGCCCGCCGGGCCGCGCTTCGGGTCGGCGGCGCCCGCGTCGGGGCCGTAGTCGCCGACATAGACGATGCCGGTCGGCTTGTCGACGCTCATCCGGAACGGGTTGCGGAAACCCATCGCGTAGATCTCGGGGCGGGTCTTGTCCGTGCCGGGGGCGAAGAGGTTGCCCGACGGGACGGTGTACGAGCCGTCATCGGCGACCTTGATGCGCAGGATCTTGCCGCGCAGGTCATTGGTGTTGCCCGCGGAACGCTGGGCGTCATAGGCGGGGTTGCGGTTGTCGCGCTCGTCGATGGGCGTGAAGCCGTCGGACGCGAACGGGTTGGAGTCGTCACCGGTCGACAGGTAGAGGTTGCCGGCCTTGTCGAAGTCGATGTCGCCGCCGACGTGGCAGCAGATGCCGCGGGAGGCAGGGACGTCGAGGATCTTCTTCTCGGAGGCGTTGTCGAGGGTGCCGTCGGCGTTGAGGGTGAAGCGGGAGAGGCGGTTCACCCCGTCGAACGGTGTGAAGTCGGCGGCCGTTCCGTCGTTCGGGGCGTCGCCGGCGGGGGTGTCCAGCGGGGGTGCGTAGTAGAGGTAGATGGCGCGGTTCTGCGCGAAGTCCGGGTCCACACCGACGCCTTGGAGGCCCTCTTCGTCGTGGTTGTAGACCGCGAGCTTGCCCGCCTGCCGCGTCGTGCCGTTCTCGTCCGTGAGGCGCAGGACACCGTCACGGGAGGTGTGCAGGACCTTGCGGTCGGGGAGGACGGCCAGCGACATCGGCTCGCCGACCTCTTCGGCGCCCTTGGCAAGGGTGACCTGCTGGAAGTCCTCGGCCGAGGCCTGGGCGGCCGAGCCCTTGGCGGGCGGCGAGGCGGCGGAGACGGCGGGGGCGGTGCCGAGCGCCAGTGAGGCGGTGGCCAGTGCGGTACTCGCGAGGAGTGCCAGTGCCGTCCGTATGCGGGGCCTTCTTCGGGGCATTGCGGTGCCTTCCGTGCGGGTGGGTGATGGAGTCCTTGTCGCGCGGCCTCCGGCCTGGCTCGTCCTCAGTCGCCGGACGGGCCTGCGCTGCTGAATGCCGCATCGAACGTCGCCGTCGGCGGTTCGAAGTCATAGGCGCGCAGCCGGGCCAGCGCCTCCGGGGCGCCCTGCAGCCGGTCCATGCCGGCGTCCTCCCACTCGACCGAGATGGGCCCGTGGTACGCGATGGAGCGCAGCATCCGGAAGACGTCCTCCCAGGGGACGTCGCCGTGCCCGGCGGAGACGAAGTCCCAGCCGCGGCGCGGATCGCCCCAGGGCAGATGGGAACCGAGCCGTCCGTTGCGGCCGTCGAGGCGCTTGCGGGCCTCCTTGCAGTCGACGTGGTAGATGCGGTCGCGGAAGTCGTAGAGGAAGCCGAGCGGGTCGAGGTCCTGCCAGACGAAGTGGCTGGGGTCGAAGTTGAGGCCGAAGGCCGGGCGGTGGCCGATGGCTTCGAGGGCGCGGTGGGTGGTCCAGTAGTCGTAGGCGATCTCGGACGGGTGCACCTCGTGGGCGAACCGCACGCCCTGCTCGTCGAAGACGTCGAGGATCGGGTTCCAGCGCGCGGCGAAGTCCTCGTAGCCGCGCTCGATCATGGCTTCGGGGGCGGGCGGGAACATCGCGACCAGATGCCAGATCGACGAACCGGTGAAGCCGATGACGGTGTCGACGCCGAAGGCGGCGGCCGCGCGGGCGGTGTCCTTGATCTCGGCCGCGGCCCGCAGCCGTACGCCCTCGGCCTCGCCGTCGCCCCAGATCCGGGCCGGGAGGATCGCCCGGTGACGTTCGTCGATGATCGCGTCGCAGACCGCCTGGCCGACGAGGTGGTTGGAGATCGCCCAGCAGGTGAGGCCGTACTTGTCGAGCAGGGCGTGGCGGGAGTCGAGATACCCGGGCTCGGTGAGCGCCCTGTCGACCTCGAAGTGGTCGCCCCAACAGGCGAGTTCCAGGCCGTCGTAGCCGAAGTCGCGGGCGAGCCGGCAGACCTCTTCCAGGGGCAGGTCGGCCCACTGGCCGGTGAAGAGGGTGAAGGAGCGGGGCATGACCGGGCCTCCCTAGGCCGGGACGGATGTGTGGATGGAGTTCTTGGCCGCGCTCTCCTCGACGGCCGAAAGCACGCGCTGCACCTGCAGACCGTCGGCGAAGGAGGGCTCGGGGGGCTGTCCGGTGGCGATCGCCTCCACCAGGTCGCGCGCCTGGTGGACGAAGGTGTGCTCGTAGCCGAGGCCGTGGCCGGGCGGCCACCAGGCCTTCAGATACGGGTGATCGGGCTCGGTGACCAGGATGCGGCGGAAGCCGGCGGCGTCGGCCGGTTCGGTCTGGTCGTGGAAGGACAGCTCGTTGAGGCGCTCCAGGTCGAAGGCCAACGAGCCGCGCTCACCGTTGAGTTCGATACGCAGCGCGTTCTTGCGGCCGGCCGCGGCCCGGCTGGTCTCGAAGCAGGCCAGGGCGCCCGAGGCGAACCGCCCGGTGAACAGTGCGGCGTCGTCCACGGTGACCCGGCCGCGGCCGCCATCGGACAGCGGCCGCTCGGCGACGAAGGTCTCGGTGACCGCGGACACCCCGGTCAGCCGCTCCCCCGCGAGGTGTTGGGCGAGGTCGACGATATGGGCGCCGAGGTCGCCGAGCGCCCCGGACCCGGCGTGTTCGCGGCGCAGCCGCCAGCCCATGGGCGCCGTGGGGTCGACCAGCCAGTCCTGGAGGTAGGTCGCCCGGACGTGGCGCAGCGTCCCGATCCTGCCCGCCGCCACCATCCGCCGGGCGAGCGCCAGCGCGGGCGTCCGGCGGTAGTTGAAGCCGACCATGGCGATCTGGCCGCGGGACCGGGCGGCCTCGGCGGCCCGCGCCATCGCCTCCGCCTCGGCGACGGAGTTGGCGAGCGGCTTCTCGCACAGCACGTGCTTGCCGGCTTCCAGCGCGGCGACGGCGATCTCGGCATGGCTGTCGCCCGGGGTGCAGATGTCGACCAGCTGGACATCGTCGCGGGCGATCAGCTGCCGCCAGTCGGTCTCGGCGGCGGCCCAGCCGAGTTTGCGGGCGGCGGCCCGTACGGCGGTGGCGTCGCGCCCGCACACGGCGTTCATCGCCGGGCGCAGCGGCAGGTCGAAGACGCGTCCCGCGGTGCGCCAGCCCTGGGAGTGGGCGGCGCCCATGAAGGCGTAACCGACCATGCCGATGCCCAGGGCGGGGGCGCCGTCGGGGTGGCTGTGGTCCTGCGCGTGGTCGTCCATGAATCACCTCGTCTGTCGACGGTGGGGAGGCCTCTCCGGCGGCGTACGGCCCGCGGCCGGCCCGGCGGGCACCCGGCCCGGCGCCGTACGGCGGATCAGTGGAAGCCGGTGGGGAGGTAGTCGTCGACGTTGTCCTTGGTGACGACGGCGGAGTAGAGGGTGAGTGAGGCCGGGATCTCCAGCTCCGCCATTCCGCCGATGCCCTTGCCCTGGGCGAGCGCACGGGCGAGGTCGATGGCGGAGGCGGACATCGTCGGCGGGTAGAGGACGGTGGCCTTCAGTACGGAGTCGCCGGCCTTGATGGTGTCCATGACCTTGCGGGACCCGGCACCGCCGACCATGAGGAAGCCGTCCCGGCCGGCCTGCTTGATGGCACGTTCGGCGCCCACGCCCTGGTCGTCGTCGTGGTTCCACAGCGCATCGAAGGATGGGTGGGCCTGGAGCAGCCCCGCCATCTTCGACTGGCCGGACTCCACGGTGAATTCGGCGGCCTGTCTGCCGATCTTCTCGATGTGGGGGTAGTTCTTCAGCGCGTCGTCGAAGCCCTTGGTGCGCTGCCGGGTCAGCTCCAGGTTGTCCATTCCGGCCAGCTCGACGACGGTGGCGTGCTTCTTGTCCTGGAGCTGTTCGCCGATGTAGTGCCCGGCGTTCAGGCCCATTCCGTAGTTGTCGCCGCCGATCCAGCAGCGGTAGGCCTGTGGAGAGGCGAAGACCCGGTCGAGGTTGACGACGGGGATGCCGGCCCGCATGGCCTTGAGGCCGACCTGGGTCAGCGCCTTGCCGTCGGCCGGCAGGATCACCAGCACATCGACCTTTTTGTTGATCAGGGTTTCGATCTGGCCGATCTGCTGGGCGGTGTCGTTGGAGCCCTCGGTGATTTCGAGGGTGACGTCCTTGTAGCGCCCGGCACGGGACTTGGCGTTCTCGTTGATGGCGTTGAGCCAGCCGTGGTCGGCCTGTGGCCCGGCGAAGCCGATGGTCACCTTCTTGCCGGGCTTGTCGTCGATGCCGCCCGCCTGCCGGTCGCTGTTCGCCGCCGCGCGGTCGTTGCTCTCGTTGCTGGTGCAGGCGGTGAGGAAGGCGCCGGCGGAGACGGCGGCGGCGCCGAAGAGGACACCTCGGCGGGAGGTGCGGGGGTCCGGGCCGTCGCCCGGTGCGGGCTCCGGGTGCTGGTTCCGCGCCGCATGCTGGTTCCGCGCCGCCCGCTCGTTCCGTTCCGCGTGCTCGTTCCGTTCCGCGTGGTGCCGGTGTTCCCTCATGACGTACGGCCCTTCCTCTGGATCAGTACGGCGGCGACGATGATCGCGCCCTTGGCGATCTGCTGGACTGCGGTCTCCAGGTTGTTCAGCGCGAACAGGTTGGTGATGGTGGTGAAGACGAGGACGCCGAGCACCGAGCCGGTGATGGTGCCGCGGCCGCCGCTGAGCAGGGTGCCGCCGATGATGGCGGCGGCGATGGCGTCGAGTTCGTAGAGATTGCCGTTGGTGTTCTGGCCGGAGCCGGTGAGGACGATGAGCAGGAACGCGGCGATACCGCAGCACAGGCCGGAGAGCAGATAGAGCAGCAGGCGCTGCCGGCGGACGTCGATGCCGGCCAGCCGGGCGGCTTCCGGGTTGCCGCCGACGGCGACGGTGCGGCGGCCGAAGGTGGTGCGGTGGAGAACCAGCCAGCCGAGGGCGGTGACGGCCGCGAAGACCAGCACGATCGGCGGGATGCCCAGGACGTAGGAGTCGCGCTGGCCGAGTTCCAGGACGGGTTCGACGTCGACGATCTGGGTGCGGCCCTCGCTGATCTGGAGGGCCAGGCCGCGGGCCGAGGCGAGCATGGCGAGGGTGGCGATGAACGGCACCATGCTGCCGAAGGAGACCAGCAGTCCGTTGACCAGCCCGCAGCCCAGGCCCACGAGCAGGGCGGAGAGCAGGATGCCGCCGAGTCCGTACTGCTGGGTGGCCAGCGTCGTCGCCCAGACGGTGGCGAGGGCGACGATCGCGCCCACGGAGAGGTCGATACCGCCGCCGATGATGACGAAGGTGACACCGACGGTGACGACGCCGATCACGGACGCCTGGGTGAGGACGAGTTGGAGGTTCTGAAGGCTGAGGAACTGCTCGGGGGTGGTGAGGGCGCCGACGAGGACGAGGGCGGCGAGGACGATGACGAGGGAGAGGTTGCGGAGGTCTAGGCGTATGCGTGGCCGCCCTCCGGCGTGCTGCCGGGGCGGGCCCGCGGCGGGGCCCTTGGCCAGGGCAGCGGCCGGGGCGTGGCCTTCTGAGGTGTTCACGGGACTGCTCCTCGCGGAGGTCGGCGGGGCGGCGGCGAGTACGGGTGTGCAGTGGGGTCCTCGGCCGCCGGACGGGGTCGTCCTCAAGCGCCGGAGGCTCATGAACGGCGGTGCGGCCGGGCTTGTCCTCCTGCGGCGGGACGGAATGCGGCTGCGGTTCCGCGCAGGCCGCCGGACGGGCCGTACGGGGCTGAGCCGGCCCTCAGACGCCGGGCGGGCCGGTGGTGGGCGGCCCCTCCGCCATCACCAGGTCGAGCACCCGGTGTTCGTCCAGCGAACCGGACGTCGCCTCGTGCACGACGCGGCCCTCGCGGAGGACGAGGACACGGTCGGCGAGGCCGAGGACCTCGGGGAGTTCGCTGGAGACCAGAAGGACGGCCAGGCCGTCGTCGGCCAGTTGGCGGATCACCGCGTACAGCTCGGCGCGGGCGCCCACGTCCACCCCGCGGGTCGGCTCGTCCAGGAGCAGTACCCGGCAGCCGCGCAGCAGCCAGCGCGCCAGTACGGCCTTTTGCTGATTGCCGCCGGAGAGGGTGCGCACCGGCCGGTCCGGGTCGTCGGGGCGCAGGCTGAGGCCCCGGGTGGCGGACCGGGTCGCGGACCGCTCCGCCGCACGGTCCAGCCAGCCCGCGCGGGCGAACCGCGCGAGGGAGGAGACGGAGACATTGCGGCTGACGGATTCCAGGAGCAGCAGCGCCTGCGACTTGCGCTCTTCAGGGGCGAGGCCGAGGCCGGCGCGTACGGCGGCGGGAACGCTGCCGGGCCGCAGCGGCCGCCCGTCGACGAGGATCCGTCCGGCGGTGGGCTTGCGGGCGCCGAAGACGGTTTCCAGGATTTCCGAGCGCCCGGATCCGACGAGCCCGGCGAGGCCGAGGATCTCTCCGGGGTGCAGGACGAAGTCGAGGGGGGCGAACTCGCCTTCCCTGGCGAGGCCTTCGACGGTCAGTACGGGGGCGGTGGCGGGCGCACCGGCCGCTGCGGGGCGCGGAGGGAACGGGTGCTCGACGGTGCGGCCGGTCATCAGGGCGACGATGTCGCGGGTGGCGGTCGCCCGTGCGTCCAGGCCGTGGGCGGCGGCGCGGCCGTCCTTGAGCACGGTGACCCGGTCGCCGATGCGGCGGATCTCCTCCAGACGGTGCGAGATATGGATGACGGCGACGCCGTCGGCGGTCAGGCCGGCGACGATACGGAAGAGGTTGTCGACCTCGTCCGGGTCGAGGGCGGCGGACGGCTCGTCCATCACGATCAGCCGGACGTCGTGGGAGAGCGCACGGGCCATCGACACGATCTGCGCTCCGGCGGCGGACAGGCTGCCGACGAGCGCGCCGGGGGAGATCTCCGGGTGCCCCAGCCGGGCGAGCAGCGCGGCGGTTCGGTCCGCGGCCTCGCCGGAGCGGACGAAGCCGCCGGTGGCGACCTCATGGCCGAGGAAGACGTTCTCGGCGACGGAGAGATGTTCCACCAGGTCGAGTTCCTGGTAGATGGTGGCGACGCCGAGGCGCATCGCGGCGATCGGCGAGGGGAGGGTGACGGGGGTGCCCTGCCAGCGGATCTCGCCGGCGTCGGGCTGGTGGGCGCCGGCCAGCACCTTGATCAGGGTGGACTTCCCGGCACCGTTCTGCCCGAGCAGGCAGTGCACTTCACCCGCGGTGACGTCGAGGTCGACGCCGTCCAGCGCACGGACGCCGGGGAAGGATTTGGTGATGCCCCGCATGGTGAGCAGGGGTGCGGACGCAACCTCGGGTCCGGCGGGCGGCCGGGGGCGGTGCTCTGGTGCCATGGCGGGCCTCCTCGGCGTGACGCCGGTGAGCGGGCAGGGCAAACGCGGGCTGGGCACACGGGCAGAGGGAACGGGCGGGGAACGACGGGCAGTTCAGCCGTCGGCGCGACGCGGTGCGGCGGACCGGACCACTGCGGTGCGGGTGGTGCGGCTCGTACGGGCCCGGCGGTGCGGCGCCTGCGCAAGCCCGGTGGTGCGGCTCACGCGTGCGTGCGGGCGGGCGGATCAGGCGCGCAGTTCACTCGGCGGATCGGGCGGGCGGATCGTGCGGACGGATCGTGCGGACGGATCAGGCGGGCGAGAACAGATGGTCGCTGATCAGGCGGGCCGCGCCGGTCACCCCGGCCACCTGCCCCAACTCCCCCAGCACAATGGGGAGATTGCCGGTCGCCAGCGGAAGCGACTGGCGGTAGACCTGGGTGCGGATCGCGGCGAGCAGGGTGTGGCCGAGGCCGGTCACCCCGCCGCCGATCACCACCAGCCCGGGGTTGAAGAAGCTGACCAGGCCGGCGATGACCTGGCCGGTACGGGTACCGCCGGTCCGGATCAGCTCCAGTGCGGCGGCATCGCCGGAGGCCGCCGCGCCGGCCACGTCGGCGGCGGTCAGCGGAGCGCCCGCCGCCAACCGGACGGCGAGTTCGGGTGAGGTGCCGTCCCGGGCCGCGTCCGCCGCGTCCCGGGCGAGCGCGGCACCGCCGAAGTAGGCCTCCAGACAACCGTGGTTGCCGCAGGCGCACGCCCGGCCGTCCGGCTCGACCTGGATATGGCCGATGTCGCCGGCGCTGCCCGTCGTACCCCGGTAGACCTCACCGCCGACGACGATGCCGCAGCCGATACCGGTACCGATCTTGATGAAGAGGAAGTCCTGCGAGGTGCGGGCGACGCCCGCGTGCTGCTCCCCCATCGCCATCAGATTCACATCGTTGTCGACCATGACGGGGCAGCCCAGTTCCTGGCTGAGCGCCTCGCGCACCGGAAAGCCGTCCCAGCCGGGCATGATCGGTGGTGCGACCGGTACGCCTTCGGGGAAACGGACCGGCCCGGGGACGCCGATACCGGCGCCGTCGAACCCCTCCGCGACCCCGCTCGCCTTCAACTTCGCGGCCAGCGCCAGGACTTGCTCGAAGACCGCGACCGGTCCCTCGCGGACGTCCATGGGCTGGGTCAGATGGCCGAGCACCTCCAGCTCGGCGTTGGTGACCGCCACATCGACGGAGGTGGCGCCGATGTCCACGCCGAGAAAGCGCAGCGCGGGGGCGAGCCGGATGTTGTGGGAGCGGCGTCCGCCGCGCGAGGCGGCGAGTCCGTCGGCGACCACGAGTCCGGTCTCCAGCAGCCGGTCGACCTCCACCGCGAGCTTGGAGCGGGAGAGTTCGACCTGATCGCCCAGCTGGGCACGGGAGTTGGGCCCGTCGTCGCGCAACAGGCGCAGCAGCCGCGCCTGATGCGCGTTCGCGGGCCTGGCCGTCATGCGCCTCACGCCGCCCCTCCAGCCGTACTCGGCATCGACCGACCGGTGTTGCGGTGACGCCGTACGGCGTCACCACCGGGCTTTCGAGGGGAACGTAGCAGCGCTTGTCCGCACGGGGAAGAACTACGGACAGAATCCCTACCGACTTTCTCCTGAGTGAGGACAAAGCATGGCGCGGGCTGCCCGGAGCGAGGGCGAGGCGGGAGCCTCGGGGTGCCCCGCACCTCCACCGCCGGCCGGTGTCCTGCCGACCACACCACGTGGCCCGCCGCCCGGACCGGGACCCCAGGAGGGGCACATCCTGCGAGGATGTGCCGAACCAGGTCCCACCAGGTCCAACCAGGTCCAACCACAGCCGACCGACCGTCGGCGCCGGACAACGCAGGGGGTACCGCGTATGAGCACGGATCACATCCGGATCACCGGGGCCGAGGTCGCCGTCGTGGGCGGCAGTATCGCCGGTTGCGCCACGGCCTTGGCCGCACACCGGGCCGGCGCGGGCCGGGTCACCGTCTACGAACGCACCACCGGCCGGCTCGCGGACCGCGGTGTCGGCCTCGCGGTGCACAACGCCCGGTACACCGAGCTCGCGGCCGCCGGCTATCTGGACGCCGCCATGCCATGGGTGCAGCTGACCACCCGTCGCTGGTACGTACGCGACGGCGCCGCTCCGCTCGGCCGCCAGATCGGCGTGCTGCCCTTCCCGTTCCGCTCGTACTGCTGGGGACCGCTCTGGCAGGAGTTACGGCGGCGACTGCCGCGGGACACCGTGTTCCGGCCGGGCGTACGGGTGGACGCGGTCAGCGACGGGGCGGTCTGCGCCACCCTCCACCTCGACGGCGGCGCAGCAGGCGAGGACGGTGCGGGCCGGGCAGGGCACGGGGACAGCGGCGAGCGGCAGCACGCCGGCCGCGGCCGCCGCACGGAGCGCTTCGACCTGGTCATCGGCGCGGACGGCTATCGCTCAGTGGTCCGCGACACCGCGTTTCCCGGCGTGCGGCCCGACTACGCCGGCTATCTCGCCTGGCGCGGCGCGGTCCCGGCCGACCGGCTGACGGCACTCAGCTTCCCCGGCCTGCCGGCCGACCCCTGGGCGGAAGAGGACTGCATCTACGGCGTCTTCCCCGGCGGCCACGTCATCATCTACCGCATCCCGGACGGCCACGGGGGCCACCGCGCGAACTGGGTCCTGTACACCGCCCCGCCCGCCGGCCTCGACCTGGGACTCGACACCCCCACCAGCCTGCCGCCCGGCACCCTCACCGACGCCCTGCACGCCCATCTCACCCACGTCACCGACGCGTTGCTGCCGCCCTACTGGGGCGCACTGATGCGACTGACGCCCCGTCAAGAATTGTTCATCCAGCCGATATACGACTTCACCGCAGCGCGCTACACCGCCGGCCGGCTGCTGCTCGCCGGCGATGCGGCCACCGTCGCCCGCCCGCACACCGGCGCCGGCGCGGTCAAGGCCCTCCAGGACGCCGCCGCCCTGGAAACCGCGCTGCGCGCCGCACCGGAGCGGCCCGGCGCGCTGATGGCGTACGGCACCGAGCGCGGCGCGACCGGCCGGACGATGGTCGAGCTGGGGCGCCGGCTGGGCCGGACCCTGGTGCAGGACACCCCCGACTGGCGGACGCTGGACCAGGCCGGGCTGGAGGCCGCCTGGGCCGCGGCCGACGGCTCGGGTGCGTTCGGCGGCCGTGAGCTGAGGAGCTGACACCCCGGACACGGCGCGCCGCCGGCCGAGGCGCACCCGGCGCGCGGTGCGGCACCGGCTGCACCCGCGCACCCGGCGGTGCAGGAGAATGGGAACGCCGAGGTCACCTCGCCGCAGGACCGCCCGGTGACCACGGCGGCAACCTCTGCAGCAAGGGCCGCTTCGGCCACCACACAGACACCGCCGGGACCGAGCCGGCCCGGCGAGGACGGGACTGATCAGACATGGGACGGGTCACCGAGCGACGCCGCGTCATCCGCATCCGCGACGGTGCCGTGAGCACCCGCCCGGACACCCTCGTCGCCGAGGAGCCGCTGGAGATACGGCTCGGCGGCAAGCCCCTGGCGATCACGATGCGCACCCCGGGTGACGACTTCGCGCTCGCCGCCGGCTTCCTCGTCAGCGAGGGCGTCCTGGCGAGCGCCGAGGAGCTGGCGAACATCGTCTACTGCGCGGGGGCGACGGCGGACGGCGAGAACACGTACAACGTCGTGGACGTCCGGCTCGCGGACGGGGTCCCGGTCCCGGACATCACCCTGGAGCGCAACGTCTATACGACGTCGTCGTGCGGACTGTGCGGCAAGGCCAGCCTGGACGCGGTCCGCACCACCACCCACTGGCCCCTGGACCCCGCCCCCGCCACCCCGTTCCGTATCGAACCGGCGACGCTCGCCGCCCTCCCCGACCGGCTGCGCGCCGCCCAGCGCGTGTTCGAGCGGACCGGGGGCCTGCATGCCGCGGCGCTGTTCACGGCGGACGGTGAACTGCTCGACATCCGGGAGGACGTGGGGCGGCACAACGCCGTCGACAAGATCGTCGGGCGGGCACTGCAGCAGGGGCGGCTGCCGCTGTCGTCGTGTGTGCTGATGGTCTCCGGCCGGGCGTCGTTCGAGCTGGCGCAGAAGGCCGTGATGGCGGGCATTCCCGTGCTGGCCGCGGTCTCGGCGCCCTCCTCGCTCGCCGTCGATCTGGCCGCCGAGACGGGGCTGACCCTGATCGGGTTTCTGCGCGGCTCCTCCATGAACGTGTACGCGGGTGAGCACCGCCTCGCCCTGTCCGCAGCGGCCGCCACGGATACGGACTGAGGCCGCGCGCCGCCGCACGGATGCCGGGCCGGTCGGCGGGGCGGCCACCGGCGCCGGCCGGCCCGTGGCTCACTCCCCCGGCAGCGCGATCCGGGTCAGCAGCGCGATCAGCTGCTCGCGTTCGGCCGGCGTCAGGTCCGCGGTCAGCTCCGCGTTGGCCTCGTCGCCGAGCTGCTGGGTGCGGCCCAGCCGCCGCCGGCCGTCGTCGGAGATCCCGACGGCGTTCTTCCGCCGGTCCTGGGGGTCGGGGGAGCGGGTCACCAGCCCGTCCTTCTGCAGATCGTTGACGATCGCGACCATGTCCTTGGGGTCGATCCGCAGTGTCCGGCCGAGTTCGGCCTGGGAGACCGGGCCGAGTTCCGCGACCGCCGACAGCACGGCGTGGTGCATCATCCGCATCCCTTCGGCGGCGAGGGCATCGGCGACAAGGCGGTGGCCACGGGCGGCGGCGCGGCCCAGCAGCCAGCTGGGGAGCGCGCGGATACGGCTGGGGGCGTAGGGGGTGTCGGCCATGGGGCCACCGTACCGAGAAATCCATTGGAGCACCCAACGAAAAATCATTGGCGGAGCCAATGGCTTATGACTATCGTTGGGGGAACCAATGAAGGCCGGTCGGTGCGCGCCGTTACGGCGACCGCACGGCTGCCCGGCCGCCCGCCGGTCACCGCCCGCCGGTCACCGTGCGCCGACTGTCGACTGCCCGTCGACGATCCTGGAGGTATCCGCCCATGCGCCGCGTCCGATTCCATACCTACGGCGGCCCCGAGGTCCTGCGTGTCGAGGAGGCCGAGGCACCGGTGCCCGGCCCCGGTGAACTGCTGGTGCGTACGGAGGCGATCGGGGTCACGCTGCCGTCGGTGCGACGGGTGCGCGGGGACGGCAAGGGCGGCGGCGATCCGCTGCCCGCCATGCCCGGCGGCGAGATCGCCGGTGCGGTCGTCGCGCTCGGCCCGGACGTCACCGGCTCCCCCCCCCGGTGACCGCGTCACCTCGCTCACCCTCACCGGCTCCTACACCGAACTCGCCCTGGCGCCCGCCTTCCTGGCGAGCCGGATACCGGACGGCGCCGGCGCCGTGGAGGCGGTGGCGCTGGTACGCAGCGGGCATGTCGCACTCGCCGCGCTCAGCACCGCGGCACCCCAGGGCGCCGAGTCCGTACTGATCACCGGCGCGGCGAGTGGCACCGGCCATCTCGCCGTCCAACTGGCCAAGCTCCAGGGCGTGCCGCGGGTGGTGGCCGCCGTCAGCTCGGCCACCAAGGCGGAGTTCCTGTACGGGCTGGGGGCCGATGAGGTGGTGACCTATGACCAGGAGTCCTGGGGCGAGCCGGCCGATATCGTCCTGGACGGTGTAGGCGGCGAGCTGCTGCCGCGTGCGCTGGCCGCGCTGGCTCCGGGTGGCCGGCTGGTCTTCTTCAACTCCGGTGGCGGGACGGTCCCGGCGTACGAGCTGCTGGCGGGCGCCAAGACCATCACCGGGCTGACGATGCGCCACTTCTCCACGGTTCACCGGGAGCTGTACGAGCGGCACCGGGCACAGCTGTGGGAGCTGGCCGGATCCGGCCGGCTGCGGGCCGCGGTCCATGCCGAACTGCCCCTGGACCAGGCCGCGAAGGCACACGAGATCATCGAGGCCAGGGCCAACCTCGGAAAGGTCGTGCTGCGGCCCTGAAGCGCGACGGCCGCAGGCAGCACTTGCGGAGCACCCGGCCCACCCGGCGCTCCCTGCCCTCGCACCGCACCGGGCGCACCCGGCGCAGCATCTGCGGGCCGGGAGAGTGAATTACGGCCGCGGCACGGAGAACCGACGCACGCTCCTTGTCGCGGTCCACACGCGGCAGTAGCTTCCGTCGCGATGCACATAGGACGTGGGATGTCCTGATGACCCGACGCCGATGCCTCGAAGGGCAGGCCGGACCATGACGTCAGTTCTCCGCGCACACCCCAGCCCCCGCAGCAGACCCCGGCGCCGCCGCGCCGCGGCCCTGCTCGCCGCGCTGACCGCCACAGCCCTCGCCCTGCTGCCGACCGCCCCCGCACACGCCGTGCCTGACAGGGCATCGGGCGACCGTGCCGCTGCCGCGTCACCGTCCCCCGCCGGCGGCTTCGACCAGCAGATCCTCTTCAAAGCGTCCCAGGAACAGGGCTACTCCTGCTTCCGTATACCGGCCGTCGTGAAGTCCGTGCGCGGCACCCTCCTCGCGTTCGCCGAGGGCCGACGGCACGATTGCGGTGACGCGGGCGATATCGACCTCGTCCTCAAGCGTTCCACCGACGGCGGCCGGACCTGGGGCCCGCTGCAGGTCATCAACCACGGCAACGGCGACACGCACGGCAACCCGGCGCCCCTCGTGGACCGCCGCACCGGCCGGATCGTCCTGGCCGAGACCTACAACAAGGGGCGCGCCGACGGCCTCAGCTGCGACGTCCCCTGCGATCGCACGCCGCACCTCCAGTACAGCGACGACGACGGCGCGACCTGGTCCGCGCCCCGGGACCTGACCGCCGGCATCCGCCCCCCGCAGTGGAATTCCTGGTACGCCACCGGGCCCGTACACGGCATCCAGCTCACCCGCGGACGGTACGCGGGCCGGCTGGTGTTCGGCATCAACTCCGAGAGCTACGCGGGCAACCGGGTCACCGCCAACCACGCCGCGCTGGTCCACAGCGACGACGGCGGCGCCACCTGGAAGGTCGGCGCGCTGGACACCTGGCCCCTCGCCGAGGACGGCACGTTCCGTCAAAAGCCCTCGGAAATGACCCTCCTGGAACGCTCCGACGGCTCCGTCTACGTCAACGGGCGGGAACAGGACGGCACCGATCTGGGCCATCGCACCGCGGCGGTCAGCCGTGACGGCGGCAACTCCTTCACCGCGCCGTTCCGCGCCCTCCCCGATCTCTACGCCCCGATGGTGCAGGGCTCGGCGCTGCGCCTGCCGCACCCGCACGGCGGCCGCAGCCGCACCCTGTTCGCGGCGCCCGCCGACCCCGACCGGCGCCGGACCATGACCATCCGCTCCTCCTGGGACGAGGGCCGCACCTGGGAGGGCGTCGACCGGGGCGCCCGGGTCACCGCCGACTGGTCCGGCTACTCGGACCTGGTCGCCGTCTCCGCCGACGTCACCGGCCTGATGTACGAGGGCGGCGCGGTCGACGCCCGGGACGAGATCCGCTTCGCCCGCTTCACCGAGGACTGGCTCGGCCCGCGCCGGGGCCCGGACCCCACGACTCGCGACACCGCCCCGGGCGCCCGCCCGGCCCTCGTCCTGGGCGGCGCCCGGACCACCGGCGGCCGCTTCGGCCAGGCGCTGTCCTTCGACGGCACGGACGATGCGGTACGCCTCCCCTACCGCGGCTCCCTCCCGCTGGGCACCCACGACTTCACCTGCAGCCTGTGGTTCCGCTATGACGCCACCACCGGCGAACAGCCGCTGCTGTGGATGGGCGGAGTGGGCTCCAGGGCCCCGCAGGTCGCGGTGGAAGGCGACCCCGGCCACCACCGGATCGTCGCCCGCCTCACCGCCGTCAACGGCCCCACCCCGCCCACCACCGCCCAGGCCGTGACCGACGGCGGGTACAACGACGGCAGCTGGCACCATCTGGCGCTGCGCCGCACGGGCGGCCGGCTGCTGCTCACCGTGGACGGCGGGGAGACCACCGTCGTCCCCGATGTCCCGGGGTCGGTCAGCCGCGGCTCGGTCTTCGGCGTCCACCTCGGCCAGAAGCCGGACAGCCGCGTCCAGTTCACCGGCGCGCTGGACGAGGTACGCGTCTACCGGCGGGCCCTGACCGACGCCGAACTCTCCGGCGTACGCGGCGACAACGCCCCGGTGAACGGTCCGCTGGTCCTCGGGCTGCCGCTGGACCGGGTGCGCGGAGGCGCGCGGAACTGAGCAAACCGGGCGCGATGCCCCGGCCTGCCCGGCCGCCACCGCCCCGGGCAGGCCTCAGCCCCGCGCTCCGCTCACAACCACCTCCGCCGCACTGCCCGAATCGGCCGCGCTCCCCGCAGCGGTGTCCGTCGCCGCGGCGTGTGCCGCGAACCGCTTCGCCAGGACCGCGCACACCATCAACTGCATCTGGTGGAACAGCATCAGCGGCAGCACCGCGAGCCCGGCCTGCGCACCGAAGAGCACGCTGGCCATCGGCAGACCCGCCGCCAGGCTCTTCTTGGAGCCGGCAAAGGTGATCGCGATCCGGTCCTCGCGGGGGAAGCCGAGCCGCTTCGAGCCGTACGCGGTGGCGGTCAGCATCACCGCGAGCAGCACGGCTTCCACGCCCAGCAGACAGAGCAGCCGCAGGGTGGAGACCTGGTGCCAGATGCCCTCGACCATGCCGGCGCTGAAGGCGGTGTAGACGACGAGCAGTATCGAGCCGCGGTCCACATGACCGAGGACCTTCTTGTGGCGGGTGAGAAAGCCGCTGATCCACCGCCGCAGCAACTGCCCGGCCACGAACGGGAGCAGCAGCCGGCAGACGACCGACAGCAGCGAGCCGGCCGAGAATCCCCCGGCGTCCCCGTGCAGGACGAGACCCGCCAGCAGCGGCGTGACGACAATGCCGACGAGGCTGGAGAACGACCCCGCACAGATCGCCGCCGCGACATTGCCGCGGGCGAGGGAGGTGAAGGCGATCGAGGACTGGACCGTCGACGGCACCAGGCACAGGAACAGCAGCCCGGTGTAGAGGGCGGGCGGCAGGACGTGGGGGACCAGTCCGCGCGCGGCCAGTCCGAGCACCGGGAAGAGCACGAAGGTAGCGGCCAGGACGGTGAGGTGGAGCCGCCAGTGGCGCAGTCCGGCCATCGCCTCGCGGGTGGAGAGCCGGGCACCGTACAGGAAGAAGAGCAGTGTGACGGCGCCGGTGGAGGTGCCCTCGGCGACGGTGGCGGCCGGTCCGCGGGCGGGCAGCAGGGCGGCCAGGGCGACCGTGCCCATCAGCGCCAGGATGTATCCGTCCACGGGCAGCCAGGAGGGGAGCTTCGGCAAAGGGCGGCGCATGGTCTCTCTTCGGTCGTTCGGCGGCTCGCGGGCACGGCGGTCCGGCCACGGCCCCTCCAGGGTGCCGTGACCTGCGGCGATCGGGAAACCCTCTTACCGTGGTCACTGCTATTACGCTTTGCGATGGCTCACGCGGCACGGGGAGAGGCCCGCTTCGCGAAAAGCCACAGCGGCGGACGACAGAGGCGGACGACAGAGGCGGAGGGCCCGTGTTCGAACCCGCGCAGTTGCGCACCTTTCTCGCCGTGGCGCAGACGCTGAGCTTCACCCAGGCCGCGCACCGGCTCGGGCTGCGGCAGTCGACCGTGAGCCAGCACGTACGGAAGCTGGAGGAGGCCGCCGGGCGCCGGCTGTTCACCCGGGACACCCATGCCGTGGAGCTGACCGAGGACGGCGAGGCGATGCTCGGCTTCGCCCGCACGATCCTGGAGGCGAACGAGCGGGCCACGAGCTTCTTCGCGGGGACCCGGCTGCGCGGCAGGCTCCGCTTCGGCGCCTCGGAGGACTTTGTGCTGACGCGGATGCCGGAGGTCCTCGAAGGGTTCCGGCGCGACCACCCCGAGGTCGATCTGGAGCTGACCGTCGAACTGTCGGGGACCCTGCACGAGCTGCTGGCGGCCGGGCGGCTCGACCTCGTCCTCGCCAAGCGGCGGCCGGAGGAGGCCCGCGGACGGCTGGTGTGGCGCGACCGGCTGGTGTGGGTGGGGGCCGAACGGCTGCGCCTCGATCCGCAGCGCCCGGTCCCGCTCGTCGTCTACCCGCCGCCCGCGCTGACCCGCGCCCGGGCACTGGAGGCGCTGGAGCGCGCGGGCCGGGAATGGCGGATCGCCTGCACCAGCGGAAGCCTGAACGGATTGATCGCCGCAACTCGGGCAGGTCTGGGCGTTATGGCACATACGAGGGGCATGATCCCGCCAGGTCTGGTCCGGATTCCGCCACGTGCCGGACTGCCGGAACTCGGCGAAGTGGAGTTCGTTCTTCTGTACGGGCAGCGCAATCGCGCGGCACGGGGCCCGGCGGAGGCGCTGGCCGACGCGATTCTGGCGGGCGGCGACCGGCTGCAGCTTCCCTAGGCCGCCCGGCCCGATCCGCCGGACAAGCCCTGGTCACGGGCTCCGCGCCGGGCCGGCCGGCTGATCCGGTGCCAGGTGCAGAGATTTGGTGCAGATATGGTCCCGGGGTCGTGATCGTCCGGCGTTGAACTGACTGGATCCTGTCCAGGCTTCTCCGAAGTAGCCCGATTTCGACGGTTGGCCAGATCCCATGCCGCCGGATTCACGACGTGGTACCGCTCTGCCGGATGCCGTCACGTTGGGGTACGGTCGCGGCCTTGTGAGCAACACCACGAGGAGCTGGGTCATTGCGCGAGTTCACCGTCCCACCACTGGCGACCGCGCCCCGGGTCGGCGGGCTGGCGGATGTCGTCTACGAACATGCCGAAGACGATCCCGAACGCGTCACCCTGGCGCGTAAGGACGACGAGGGAAACTGGCAGAACGTCACCGCCGGAGAATTCCGGGACGAGGTCATCGCTCTGGCCAAGGGCCTGCTCGCGCAGGGCGTCCGGTTCGGCGACCGGATCGGCATCATGTCCCGTACGCGTTACGAGTGGACCCTGTTCGACTTCGCGCTGTGGTCGATCGGCGTCCAGACCGTACCGCTGTATCCGACGTCCTCGGCCGAGCAGGTCTTCTGGATGCTGCACGACGCGGGCGTCACGGCCTGTCTGGTCGAGCACGAGGACCATGCGATGACCATCGGCTCGGTCATCGACCGGCTGCCCCATCTGCGCAAGCTGTGGCAGCTGGACGGCGACCCGGTGGCCGAACTCACCGCGGCCGGTGCGCATATCGACGACGACGTGGTGCACCGCCACCGCATGGCCGTCACCCCGGACGCCACGGCGACGATCATCTACACCTCCGGCACCACCGGACGCCCCAAGGGCTGTGTGATCACCCACGCCAACTTCATGGCCGAGTCCGACAACATGGTGCTCCGCTACGAGAAGGTCTTCCACTCCAAGCCGGGCGACGAAGCGTCCACCCTGCTCTTTCTGCCGCTGGCGCACGTCTTCGGCCGGATGGTGCAGGTCGCCGCGATCCGCGGCCGGGTCAAGCTGGGCCACCAGCCCGAGCTGGCGGCCCGTGCCCTGCTGCCCGATCTGCAGTCCCTCCAGCCGACCTTCATCCTCGCGGTGCCGTACATCTTCGAGAAGGTCTTCGCCGCGGCCCGGCGGCGGGCGGAGGCGGACGGCAAGGTCGGACCGTTCGACAAGGCCGTCGAGATCGCGGTCCGCTATGCCGAAGCGCAGGAGAACAAGGCCTTCGGCACCGGGTCCGGCCCCAGCGCCTCGCTGCGGATGCAGCACCAGCTCTTCGACAAGCTGGTCTACAGCAAGGTCAGGGCGGCGATGGGCGGCCGGGTGCGGCACGCGATGTCGGGCGGCTCGGCGATGGAGCGCCGCCTCGGGCTGTTCTTCGCCGGCGCCGGCGTACGGATCTTCGAGGGCTACGGCCTGACGGAGAGCACCGCGGCCGCCACCGCCAACCCGCCCGAGCGCACCCGCTTCGGCTCCGTCGGCACCCCCGTACCCGGCACCACCGTGCACATCGCGGAGGACGGCGAGATCTGGCTGTACGGCGGGCAGATCTTCCACGGCTACCACAACGACCCCAAGGCGACCGATGCCGTGCTGCACGACGGCTGGTTCTCCACCGGCGACCTGGGCGCCCTGGACGAGGACGGCTATCTGACGATCACCGGCCGCAAGAAGGAGATCCTGGTCACCTCCGGCGGCAAGACCGTGTCGCCGGTGGGCCTGGAGGAGCGGGTGCGGGCACATCCGCTGGTCGCCCAGTGCATCGTCGTCGGCAACGACCGGCCGTTCATCGCGGCGCTGGTGACCCTGGACCCGGAGGCGGTCGTGCACTGGCTGACCATGCGGGAGAAGCCGGAGATGCCGGCGACCGACCTGGTGCGCGACCCGGATCTGGAGACCGAGATCCGGCGCGCCGTGGTCGCCGCCAACACGCTGGTCTCGCAGGCCGAGTCGATCCGTACGTTCCGGATACTGGCCAACCAGTTCAGCGAGGAGCACGGACTGCTGACGCCGTCGCTGAAGCTCAAGCGCAAGGCGATCGAGACGGCCTACGGGGCCGAGGTGGACGCGCTGTACCAGGCGTGACGGACGGGGGCGGTCGCCGGTGCGGCCGCCCGCGCCCGACGCCACCGGCGCCCCGGTGCTCTGCGCCGCGGCCTTCACCCGCTGCGCACTCACCGCCGCGGCCCGCCCCGCACCCGCCGCGGAGCGCGAGGGCCCGGCCCCGCCCATGGCGCGCACACCACAGCGCTCCGTTTTCTCCGCATCGTGTGGGCCTCCGCGGGAATGCGCACCGGCGGATGATCGTTGACACCCATGAACGAGAAAGCCGACGTAAGGATCGATTCCCCCGTGAGCAAGGTTCCCTCCATCACGCTCAACAACGGCGTCGCGATGCCGCAGCTCGGCTTCGGCGTCTGGCAGGTCGAGGACGACCAGGCGTCCACGGCCGTGGGCCATGCCCTCGATGCCGGTTACCGCAGCATCGACACCGCGGCGATCTACGGCAACGAAGAGGGCACGGGCAAGGCGCTCGCCGCTTCCGGAATCCCCCGTGACGAGCTGTTCGTCACGACCAAGCTCTGGAATGCCGACCAGGGCCACGACTCCACGCTGCGCGCCTTCGACACCTCCCTCGCCAAGCTCGGCCTGGAGTACGTGGATCTCTACCTGATCCACTGGCCGCTGCCGTCGAAGGACCGCTACGTCGAGACGTACAAGGCCTTCGAGAAGATCTACGCGGAGGGCCGCGCCAAGGCCATCGGCGTCTCGAACTTCCTTCCCGAGCACCTGGAGCGGCTGCTCGGCGAGACGTCCGTCGTCCCGGCCGTCAACCAGATCGAGCTGCACCCCCAGCTCCAGCAGGCCGAGTCCCGCGCCTTCCACGCCCGGCACCACATCGCGACCGAGGCCTGGTCGCCGCTCGGCCAGGGCAAGGGCCTCCTGGAGAACGCGACGATCGCCGAGCTCGCCGCCAAGCACGGCAAGACCCCCGCCCAGGTGGTGCTGCGCTGGCACCTCCAGCTCGGCAATGTCGTCATCCCCAAGTCCGTGACCCCCTCGCGCATCGCCGAGAACATCGACGTCTTCGACTTCGAGCTGGACGACGAGGACCTCGCCACCCTCGCCCGCCTGGACACCGGCAACCGCCTCGGCCCGGACCCGGCCACCTTCGACATGGCCTGACCGACGCTCCGTATCGGCGCCGCGCCCGGCTCGTCCGGGCGGCGCCGCGGCGTATCCGAGTGGCGGGCCCGGCGGACGGCAGGAAGTGTGGAGGGTGAGTGTGGGGCGGCTCCGGCGGTGTGCCGAAGGGGCTACCCCTTCGCTCCGCCCTGCTCCTCCCCCATGCCAGGCATGGGAGGTGCCCCCATCGAGGAGGCCACGATGCCTGAAGTCACCTCTCCCTACCAGTCCGGGACGCCCTGCTGGATCGATCTCGCGGCCCCTGACCAGCAAGCCGCCATCGACTTCTACTCCGACGTCTTCGGGTGGACCGGGGAGATCGGGCCCCCGGAGAACGGGGGCTACGCCGTCTGCATGCTGAACGGCAAGCCGGTGGCCGGAATCATGGCCGCGGTCCCGATGGGCGGCCAGCCCGCGCCGCCGACCGTGTGGACCACCTATCTGTCGGCCGCCGACGCGGACGCCACCTCCCAAGCGGTGAGCCAGGCCGGCGGCACGCTCCTGATGCCCGTCATGGACGTGATGACGCTCGGCCGGATGTGCATCGCGGCCGACCCCACCGGAGCGGTGTTCGGTATCTGGCAGCCCGGCGACTTCCCCGGCTCCGGCATCGTCAACGAGCCCGGCGCACTGATCTGGAACGAGCTCAACACCACCGAGCCGTCCGCCGCCGCCGCGTTCTACAAGGCGGCCCTCGGTATCGAGAGCGCCCCCATGGAAGGCGCCGACAACTACTACGCCCTCGTGGTGAACGACCGGCCGGTGGGCGGCATGCAGCCGATGTCCGAACAGATGCCGGCCGACACTCCCTCGCACTGGCTGGTGTACCTCGCCGTGGCGGACACCGACGCCACGGTCGACAAGATCACCGCGGCCGGCGGTGCGGCGCTTCAGCGGCCCTTCGACATGGTCGCCGGCCGGATGGCCGTGGTGACCGATCCGCAGGGCGCGACCTTCGCCGTGATCAACCCGAAGCCGATGGACCAGAGCTGATCCGGGCTGATCCGGGCTGATCCGGGCCGGCCGGATCTGACATGGCGTCACAGGAGCCGCCGCCCGGCGCATCGCATGGGCGGCGGCCCCGCCGCACCGTGGGCCAGGTCCACCGGCCCGGTGCGCTGTCCGGCTCCGGGTTGATGCGCAATCCAAAGGCACGCCCTACTGGGCGCGGGCCGTGTGGACCGTCTGCGCGGACAGCAGGAAGGCGTCGGGACGGCGGGTGATACCGACGGCGTCATCGGGGTCGGTGAGGCGGGCGAGGGTGGTGAGGTCGCCCTCGTCGAGGTGGTCGCCGTACATGTCGAGACCGTGGGCCAGGGTCTCCTGGACGTAGGCGCGCGCATCGGC
This sequence comes from Streptomyces sp. NPDC054786, assembly GCF_053611685.1. Lineage (NCBI taxonomy): Bacteria > Bacillati > Actinomycetota > Actinomycetes > Kitasatosporales > Streptomycetaceae > Streptomyces > Streptomyces sp. NPDC054786. Next base: position 108,789 of record NZ_JBSHAW010000012.1, read on the forward strand.
GGACAGCGGGGCCGGCAGATCCAGCAGGAAGCTGCGGGTGCACGGGGTGCACAGGCCGGCGTCGGCGAGGAAGGCGGGCCAGTCCTCGATCTCGTCGGCGGCGTCGGGCAGCGCCGTCCGCATCTCGGTGAACCAGTCCTCGCCGGCCGCATCGAGCCGGGACTGCAGCCCCGGGCGCCCGATGCCGATGTCGCGCGGCAGGAAGCGCGGCGCGAGGCCGCCCTCGGCGACGGCGAGCAGTCCGCCGGGCCGCAGATGACCGGCGAGGGCGGCGACCGCGGCACGCTGGTCCCCGACGTGGTGCATCGCCTTGCCGGACCAGATGAGGTCGGCGCCGCCGAGGGCGTCGAGCCCGTCCGGGAGTTCGGCGCGATGGGTGCGGAGCCGGTCGCCGAGGCCCAGGGACCCGGCCCGGTCGCGCGCCCGCTCCAGCAGTGCCTCGCTCGCATCCACCGCGACCACTTCGGCGGCCGGGAAGGCGCGGGCCAGCAGACAGCTGACGACGCCCGGTCCGCTGCCGATGTCGAGCACCCGGAACACCCCCTCGTCGCCGGCCGCGGAATCTTCGGTGAGCAGCTCACGCAGCCAGGCCGCGGCCCGCTCGTAGAGCGGCAGGTACAGCTCGGCGCCCCGTTCGAGGTGCGGGCCGAGTACCCCCCAGTCGATGTGCGCACCGTCGTGGGGGCCGTGGCCGTGCCCGGGTCCGGGCCGTTCGTCGTTGCTCATGACATCGAGCCTCCGTTACGGGTCGTACCGGTGCAATTCTCCTTGCCGTTCGGGCAACCCCGGATTCCGGCGGAGGACGGCGTAACCGTAGGGTCTGGCCCGTGGCTACTCCGGGATGGATGCCGCCGACGGATACCGAGCGGCGGCTGTGCGAAGCGACGGCGCGTGGTGACTGGGACGGTCAGATCGCGGCGATCGCCGGTGAGGATCTGTATCTGGCGGCACCGCAGCAGGGCCAGGACCCGCTGCCCGTCTACGACGACCCGGCGACGGGTGGTAAGTGCATTCCCGTCCTGACCCGCGGCATGCTGCCGCCGTGGCAGCCGCAGCAGTTCTTCGACCGGGTCTCGGTGGAGGAGCTGGCGCAGGACTGGCCGAACGACAAGTGGCGGCTCGCGGTCAACCCCGGGACGCCGTGCGCCGCGTATCTGCCCGCCTCCCCGGCACACCGCGCAGGCTGGATGCAGCGGCGCGCCCAGGTCGGGCCGCGCCCCGGCGGGCTGCTCGTCACACACTTCGGCGGTCCGCTGCACGGCCCCGTGGCCCAGGGGCTGGCGTGCGGTGCGCCGCTCGCGGTGCACCACAGCGTGCCGTGGAACGAACTCGGTACGGCCTTCCTCGACCACGCCGCGGACGCGCAGACGCTGCGCGAGCAGTGGTCGGTGACCGACCCCGCCAGTTGGCAGCAGCGCCTGGACCAGCTGCTCGGCGGGCAGTTCGTACCGGCGGAGACGGAGGCGGCACTGCGGGCACGCGCCGGCGCCCGCGGCGCCGAGGCCGCAGAGGCCGCAGAGGCCGCCGAGGCCGCCGAGAGCACAGCGGGCCAGGAGACCGCGGGCGCCCAGGACGCCGCGGACGCGCCCGCCGTCCCCGAGCTCGTGACCAAGTACGAGGAGCGGTTCCGCACGGACGGGCTGCTGCCGGCGGACGGCCGGGTCGTTTCCCTCGCCGCGCTGGACCATGCGCATGCCGTCAATCTCGTCCGCTGGGGCCTGGGCGCCCGGCTGTGCGCACCGCAGCAGGCCGAGCAGGCAGTGACGCAGGCCGGTGCGAAGGCAAGGGAGGTGTACGGCTCGTGGGAGGAGTTCGCCGCGGGCTATGCGCTGGGCCGGATGCTGGCGTTCGACAACGGCTGGTTCGGACCGCAGTACGCGGAGGCCGTGCACCTCCACCGTGTCCTCACCCAGGACCCGTCCTCACCGTGGCGCGGCCTGCCCTTCGCCTGAGCCGTGTACGCCCCCGGCGGGCGGCTCGCGGGGCGCGGGTTCGGTGTAGACGTAGGGCATGGATGTCGCGGTTTGCCTGTTCAGCTCCGACCTTCGGCTGCACGATCAGCCGGTGCTGCATGCCGCGCTGCGCTCAGCGGCGCAGGTGGTACCGCTGTTCGTCGTCGATGCGGGGGTGGTTGACGCCGGGTTCATGGTGCCCAATCGGGCGGCGTTCCTGGCCGATGCGCTGGCGGATCTCGATGCCGGGCTGCGCGGTGGCGGGGGTCGGCTGGTCATCCGTACGGGGGATGTCGTCGCCGAGACCTGCCGGGTGGCGGCGGAGACCGGAGCCGGGGAGGTGCATCTCGCGGCCGGGGTGAGCGGCTATGCGCTGCACAGGGAGCGGCGGTTGAGTGCGGAACTGGCGGCGGCGGGGCGTGCGCTGGTGGTGCATGACGCGGTCATCACGGCGCTGCCGCCCGGCGCGGTACTGCCCGCCGGCCCGGGAAAGGACCACTTCGCGGTGTTCACGCCGTACTTCCGTCGGTGGCAGGCCGCGGGGCTGCGGTCGGTGCTGCCCGCCCCGCGGTCCGTACGGGTCCCGGCCGGGCTGAGCTCCGACGACGTACCGTCGGCGGCGGATCTGTGCCCGGACGGGACGCCGTCGCCCGCGCTGCCGGAGGGCGGCGAGCGGGCGGGGCGCCGCCGGTTCGGAGCCTGGCAGCGCTCGGGCATGGCCGACTACCAGGACCGGCAGGACGATCTGCCGGGCGATGCCACCTCGCGGCTCTCGCCGTATCTGCACTTCGGGTGTCTTTCGCCGGTGGAGCTGGTGCACACGGCGGCGGGCCGGCCGGATGCCGGCGCCGCGGCGTTCGTACGGCAGCTGGCCTGGCGGGACTTCCACCATCAGGTATTGGCGGCCCGTCCCGAAGCGGCGCACGCCGACTACCGCAGCCGGGGCGACCGCTGGCGGCACGACGACGCCGAGGTGACGGCGTGGAAGGCGGGCCGCACCGGCTATCCGGTGGTCGATGCGGGGATGCGACAGCTGCTGCACGAGGGGTGGCTGCACAACCGGGCGCGGATGCTGGTGGCGAGCTTTCTGACCAAGACGCTGTATGTGGACTGGCGGGTGGGCGCGCGGCACTTCCTGGATCTGCTGGTGGACGGCGATATGGCGAACAACCAGCTCAACTGGCAGTGGATGGCCGGGACCGGCACCGACACCCGCCCCAACCGGGTGCTCAATCCGCTCGTGCAGGCCAAGCGGTTCGACCCGCAGGGCGAGTACGTACGGCGCTGGGTACCGGAACTGGCGGGTCTCCCGGGTGCCGCGGTGCACCAGCCGTGGAAGCTGACCGGGCCGGAGCGCACGGCGTACGACTATCCGGATCCCGTGGTGGACCTGGCGGACGGGCTGGTGCGGTTCCGGCGGGCACGCGGGCTGGAGTAGGCGGGTCCGTGGACGGTCGCCGTGTCGTGGGCGGTCCCCGTGCCGGGAGATGATGCAGGACGGATCGACGGAGAGGACGGATACGACATGGGCGGGAGTGGTATGCGCCGCGGGCTGGACCGGACGCTGCTGGACCGTGCACTCGGGGCGGCGGGGCCGCGGCAGCCGGCCGCGCTGCCGACCTGGGCCCAGTGCCGTACCGCACTGCGCCATACACCGCTGTCGGTGTGGCACGACGATGTGACGGACTGGGCCGCGAGCCTGACGTACTACTCGGTGCTGGCGCTGCTGCCGTCGCTGATCGTCACGGTGTCGCTGATCGGTCTCGCCGATCCGGCGGCCACCGAGCAGCTCATCAACCAGATCAGTTCGATCGCCCCGGCCCAGTCGGGCCCGACCGTCCACCGTGCGCTGGTGAGCATGGCGCATCAGCGCACCGCCGCCTGGGTGGTGCTGGGCGGCGCCCTGATCAGCGCGCTGTGGTCGTCCTGCAGCTATCTGGCCGTCTTCCGCCGCGCGCTGCACGCCATGAACCGCACCAAGGACGACCGCCCGCCGTGGCGCAAGGCACCGCGGATTCTCATGACGGCGCTGCTGCTGATGGCCCTGCTGATCAGCAGTGCGGTGGCGCTGCTGGTGAGCGGGCCGATCGCGACCGCGCTGGGCCGGGCCGTCGGGCTCGGTGAGGCGGGCGAGGCGACCTGGAACCTGCTGAAGTGGCCGCTGCTGCTGCTCCTGGCCACGGTGCTGGCAATGGTGCTCTTCCGCTCCGGACCGCCCAGTTCCCGTGGCATGCGCAGAGCCGCCCCCGGCGGGGTCGTCGCCGTTCTCCTCTGGCTGGTCTCGTCCGCCGGCTTCGCGCTCTACACCTCGTACGTCGGCACCTTCAACCGGCTCTACGGATCGGTCGCGGGGCCGGTGGTGTTTCTGATCTGGCTGTGGTTCTCCCACCTGTCGCTGCTGTCCGGCGCCCAGTTCAATGTCGAGCTGGCACGCGCGGGGCGGGTGGTGGTGCGGCCGCGGTCGGGGAGCTGAGACCGGCGTGGGGGGGGGGGGGCGCCCCCCCCCCCCCCCCCCGGCCCCCCCCGGGGGCCCCCCCCCCCCCCCCCCCCCGTCCCCCGCCCGCCCGCCCCCCCGCCCCCACGGAAAAAAAA
>NZ_JBSHAW010000012.1:113342-153429 GCF_053611685.1 Streptomyces sp. NPDC054786
CGCCCGCCCCCAGTACCTGTGCGCGCGCGGGGGGGGGGGGGGGGGGGGGGGGGGGGGGGGGGGGGGGCGGGGGGCCGGGGGGGGGGGGGCCCCCCCCCCCCCCCCCCGGCGGCCGGGACCCCGTGGGGGTCCAGCCGCGCTCCGCAACGGTGTCCCCGGGTCAGCGGGCCCCGTGCACCGGGGCGATCTCCTCGATCCGGTGGGCGAGGCCGAAGTCGAGATGGGTGATCCGGCCGCCGATGCTGTGCGTGTTCACCGAGACGGCGAGACGGTTGTACCCCAGCGTCAGATCGGCGTGATGACCCAACTCCTCCTGGATCTGCGCAATATGGATCACCATGGCGGCGGCCGGAAAGTGCCCGTGGAAGGCGTAGCCGCGGCACAGCATCCCGCCCTCGACGGACCAGCCGGGCAGCTCCGCGAGACGGTCCTCGATCTCCTTGAAGCTGAGCGGTTCCAGCTGAGCATTCATGGCGCTTGCCTCTCGCCGTGTGCCGGCTGCCGATGAGCCGGTTCCCGTACGCATGGATGTACCGGCCGCCGCCCCTTTGCCGCGACGGCCGCGACAAGTCCAGCGTGGCACGCCGACGGCCATTTCGCGCACCCACGGCACACGCCCCGCCCGTAACGCCCGCCGCACCGGCCCTCGACTACCGTCCCTCCCATGACAACTGCTGCGGCGTCCTCGCCGGAGACGACCACGGGCGTGGGCGCGTTGCTGCGCGAATGGCGCGACCGGCGCCGCATCAGCCAACTGGAACTGGCGCTGCGCGCCGACTCCTCCGCCCGCCATATCAGCTTCATCGAGACCGGCCGCTCCCGCCCCAGCCAGGAGATGGTGCTCCGCCTCGCCGAACACCTCGACGTCCCCGTACGGGAACGCAACGCCCTGCTGCTCGCGGCGGGCTACGCCCCGACCTTCCCGGAGACGCCCCTGGACGATCCGTCGATGGCTGCCCTGCGCTCCGGCATGGAACGTCTCCTGACCGGCTACGAACCCTTCCCCGCCCTGGTGGTCGACGGGACCTACCACGTACAGGCGGCGAACCGCGGCATCACCGTGCTCCTGGAAGGCATCGATCCCGCCCTCCTCCAGCCCCCGCTGAACTCCATGCGCCTCACCATGCATCCCGAAGGACTGGCCCCCCGCATCCGCAACTACCGGGAATGGCGCGCCCACCTCCTGGCCCAGATGGAGCGCCAGTTGGCCCTGATGCGCTCCTCCCCCCTGCGCGCCCTGTACGACGAGGTGAGCGCCTACCCCCTCCCACCGGGCGGCCGCGAGACGGCATCCGTCGGCGAACACGCCCCCTTCGCCCTGCCCATGATGATCGAACACCACGGCACCGTGCTGTCCTTCCTCTCGGCCATCGCCACCTTCAACACCCCGATGGATGTGACCGTCTCCGAACTGGCCGTGGAGACCTTCCTGCCTGCCGATCCGGAAACGGCCGCCGCTCTGCAGAAGATGGCCCGGTAGCGGGCGCCCGCCCATGGCTCCGGGTGCTCACTCGAAACTCCGCAAGCTCTCGCGCCAGATCTCTTCGTTCGCCACGGTGACCTGTTGTTGAGCTGCCGACAGTTGTCATCGTCGGGCAACGTCGGGCGCCCTTCTGGTGAGGAACTGGAGTGGTTCCTTCAGTACCTTCACCGCTTCGCACGGCACGACGTAGATCTGTTCGCCCTCTTGGAAGTTGGCGACCCCGCCGACCCCCGCTACCTGACATTGACCAGCGAGCCCACTCCCGGCGTTGACCGTTCCGCATGACGGTGGCGGGCGAGGGATGCCGGCCCTTTTCGCGCCCGTGGTGATGACGGGGCGCTTGGCGATGTCGCGCAGACTCCTCTCCTGGTTGCGGAGGTGGAGGGCCATGGACAGCATGTCGTCCTTGAAATGGCCCGGCTCGCCGCCCAACCACCCAACAGACCGACGGCACCGATCCCCCCCACCCAGTAAGGAACCACGCCATGACCACCCCGCACGCCTTCCCCCTGGAGCCCACCCCGATCCAGGTGTCCGACGAGGTGCTCGATGACCTGCGCGCCCGGCTCACACTGACCCGTCCGCCGCTGGACGAGGGGAATGGGGACTGGTCCTACGGCGTCCCGGACAGCTATCTCCGTGAGCTGGTCGCCTACTGGCGGGACGGCTACGACTGGCGCAAGGCCGAGGCCGCCATCAACGCCTACGAGCACTACCAGGTGAGCGTCGACGGTGTCCCGGTGCACTTCATGCGCAAGCCCGGCCACGGCCCCCGCCCGATCCCGTTGATCCTCACCCACGGCTGGCCGTGGACGTTCTGGCACTGGTCGAAGGTGATCGACCCGCTCGCCGACCCGGCCGCGTTCGGCGGTGACCCCGCCGACGCGTTCGACGTCATCGTGCCGTCCCTGCCCGGCTTCGGCTTCCCCGGCCCCCTCACCGGCTTTCCGGACGTCAACTTCTGGAAGGTCTCCGACCTCTGGCACACCCTGATGACCGAGACCCTGGGATACGAGAAGTACGCCGCCGGGGGCTGCGACATCGGCGGGATCGTCTCCAGCCAGCTCGGCCACAAGTACGCCGACGAGCTGTACGGCATCCACATCGGCTCCGGGCTGCCGCTCGACTTCTTCACCGGCTCCCGCGCCTGGGACCTCGCCCGGAATCGGCCCCTCACCGACGACCAGCCCGCCGACGTCCGCGCCCGCATCATCGAGCTGGAGCACCGCTCGGCGTCCCACCTCGCCGTGCACATGCTCGACGGCGCCACCCTGGCCCACGGGCTGAGCGACTCCCCCGCCGGACTGCTCGCCTGGCTGCTGGAGCGCTGGAACGCCTGGAGCGACAACCGCGGCGACGTCGAGTCCGTCTTCACCAAGGACGACCTGCTCACCCACGCCACGATCTACTGGGTGAACAACTCCATCGCCACGTCGATGCGTTACTACGCCAACGCCAACCGCTACCCCTGGGCCCCCGCCCACGACCGCACCCCGGTCGTACAGGCCCCGGTCGGCCTCACCTTCGTCACGTACGAGAACCCGCCCGGCATCCACACCGCCGAAGAGCGCGTCCGGGCGTTCAAGACCGGCCCGCAGGCCGATTGGTTCCACCACGTCAACGTCAACGCCCACGACCGCGGCGGCCACTTCATCCCCTGGGAGAACCCCGACGCCTGGGTGAGCGACCTGCGCCGCACCTTCCACGGCCGCAGGCCCTGAACGACCCTGCGGGCCCGTCTGGCAACGGGCCGGCAAGCCCGCGCGCTGTGACGCAGCATCAGATTGTCGCTGACCGCGCGCCGCCCCGCTACGGGGCTCCAGCGAGCAGGCGTTGAGGGGGCGCGTACGGAGCGCGGGCCTCGATCGGCCATCTCTCACCGCCTGGCCGGCACCTGCCTGAAGCCGCCGGGGTTGGGTGCCGATCAGGGCGCCCGGCCCGGAAGAGCGCTGCCGGCTCGGATCCCCGCTCTCCGGGGGTGTGTTAAACAGGGAGTAATCAAAGGGGTACATTGCAGCAGCTCAAGCTCGGAATCATGTCGCAGACCCGCAAAGAGAACGAGCACCGTCTGCCGATCCACCCGGCGCACTTCGAACGCATCGACGCCGACCTCCAGCCCAGCATCTATCTGCAGACCGGTTACGGAGAGCACTTCGGTGTCCCGGACAGCCAGCTCGCACCGTTTGTCGCCGGATTCCGCCCACGCCAGGAGCTGATCGCGGAGTGTGACGTCATCCTGCTGGCCAAACCGCTGCACCAGGATCTGGCGGAGCTGCGGGACGGGCAGGTGCTGTGGGGGTGGCCGCACTGCGTGCAGGACGAGAAGGTCACGCAGGCCGCCATCGACCGCAGGCTCACCGTGATCGCCTTCGAGGCGATGAACCACTGGACCAGGGAAGGTTCGTTCAACCTGCACGTCTTCCACAAGAACAACGAGCTGGCCGGCTACTCGTCGGTGCTGCACGCCATGCAGCTGACCGGTGCGACCGGTGACTACGGGCGCCGGCGGCGTGCGGTGGTGATCGGCTTCGGCGCCACCGCCCGCGGCGCGGTCACCGCACTCAGCGCGCTGGGGGTTCACGAAGTGGACGTGCTGACTGCCCGCGGCGTCACCGCCGTGAGCTCACCGATCCACTCGGCGCGGATCGTGCACTTCCACCATGACGTGGCCGACGACACCCTCGCCCCGCGGCGCAGCATCGCGCTCACCGAGGACGGCCCGGAACCGCTGGCCGAGTTCCTGGCCCGGCACGACATCATCGTCAACTGCGTGCTCCAGGACACCGCGGCGCCGCTGATGTTCCTGATAAAGGAGGACCTCCCGAAGCTCGCGCCCGGCACCCTCGTTATCGACGTCTCCTGCGACGAGGGCATGGGCTTCGACTGGGCCCGGCCGACCACCTTCAATGACCCGATGTTCACCGTCGGCGACCACGTTCACTACTACGGCGTGGACCACAGCCCCTCCTACCTGTGGGACGCGGCCACCTGGGAGAACAGCGAGGCGCTGATCCCGTTCCTGCGGCCGGTCCTCGAAGGACCGTCCGGCTGGGACGCTGACGGCACGATCCGCCGGGCGATCGAGATCCGCGGCGGCACCGTCCAGAACCCCGCGGTCCTGGCCTTCCAGAACCGCGCCGAGCAGTACCCGCACGCGCTGGTCTGAGCCGGCGCCGCCCGGTCGACGGCCGGGACCGGGGCGGGTGGGGGCTGCACCGGGGCGGCCCCGCCCAGGAGGGACGCCGGCACCCCCCCCACCCCCCACATGACCCCCCCGGGGGTGGTTGGCCCGGGGCCGGCCGGGGCGCGCCGTCCCGGGGTGCGGGTACGCCGTCGACCGGGGCGCTCCCAGCCTTGCGTCAGCACGACGACGCCACGGCCCGAGCCGTGGGCCGTCCCCGGGCCATGGAGGCCGCCATCGATGGCGGACGGCCGAAGGGGATGTCCAGCCTCCACACCGCTCGGCCGCCTGGGCCTCCTCGGGCGATCCGCCGCCTGGACGGACCACGTTGCGTATGACTACGCGCCCGCACCTGCGCAACTGCTGTTCCACGGGCTGCATGAAGGGAACGCGGCACACCAAAGCCCCCTCATGCCGAAGTGGAGAGGGGGCGTGGTGTCAGGTTCGTGGGGTCAGGAGAGGACGGCGGTGAGGGAGATCGTGGTGCCTGCGAGGGCCTGGCTCACCGGGCAGTTGACCTTGGCGTCCTCGGCCGCGGACTTGAAGGCGGATTCATCGATGCCTGGCACCTGGCCCTCCACGGTGAGGTGGATTCCGGTGATGCCGGTGCCCGGCTGGAAGGTGACCGCGGCTTTCGTCGTGAGCAGGGCCGGGGGGTTTCCGGCCTCGGTGAGAGTGTTTGCCAGGGCCATCGAGAAGCAGCTGGAGTGGGCGGCGGCGATCAGCTCCTCGGGGCTGGTCTTCCCGTTGGGGTCCTCGGCGCGAGAGGCCCAGGTCACGGGGAAGTGTCCGACTCCCGAGGAGTCGAGCGTGACCTCCCCGAAGCCCTTGAACAGTTCGCCTTCCCACTCGGTGTGAGCGTTACGTGTAGTGGCCACGGTGAATCCCTCCTGTGTACGGATGACGTCCCCCCGATCGTCCGCCCTACGGCGGTATGCCCGGGTTCACGACGCGCCGTACGGCACGACTCCACCCTCCGCCTCGGTACGCGCACGAGACGTCGCCGGGGCGGGCAGCGTCCGGCGGTGCCTGACGCGGTCCCTGTCTCTCCACGTCGTCCTTGACGCGGTCCCTTCCTCTCCCCCTCACTCCCCTGACGGCCTCCGTCCCTCCCCTGACAGCCTCGGTCACTCCCCTGACAGCCTCGATCACTCCCCGTCGGCCCCTGCTACTCACCGTCCTGTCGGGCTGCGCCGTCGATCCCCGTCTCTGCCCACGTCGGTCCCCGTCGGTCCCCGTGCCGCCGCAGGGCTTCCCGGTCCTTGCGGAGACAAGGCCGGCCCCGTTGATCGAGGACCTTGCGCAGAACGTGCACAGAACGTGGGGCGGCATAGCCTGGGAGGTATTGCCACGCTTGCCCCGTCCCCATGTCGCTGGGCGGCATCCGGCGGCGAAATGCGGTGAGCAACGCCGACGAGAGGACAAGCCATGAGCACCTCGACCCCCGACGAAAATTCACCCCCGACCGAGGAACCTTCCACCAACGGCACGCAGTCCGCAGCGGAGGAGGCGAACACCCAGGCCGCTCTGATCGAGCTCGCGACCAGCGTGGCCCTGTTGCCGCAGGCACCGCCGGCCGAGGGCGAGGAAGAGCGTCCCGAGGGTGCCATCTCGCTGCCGGTGATCGAACAGGACGGCAATCGCTACGTTCCCGTCTTCACGACCGAGGATGCGCTGCTGGCGGCCGGCGGAGATCTCGACGCGGCGCTCCGCATCCCTGTCGTCGACCTGGCCGCGAACTGGCCGGCGGACGACCTGTGGCTGGCGGTCGACCCGTCCACCGAGGAAGGCCTTGCCCTTCCCCCGGACCTGGTGCGGGCGCTGCCCGTCTTCAGCCAGCACGGTGGCGCACCCGGCCAGCCGGGTGAGGCCGGGACGGAGGGAGCAGAGGGAGGTGGCGCCGGAGAAGCCGGTCAGAAGCCGGCCGAATGATCCGCCCCCGTCCGTGCACCAGGGAACTCGTCCTCCCGCACATGAGGTCCGACAAGCACCGCGTCACGTCGACCGACACATAGCCACTCACTTCCACCCACGACTACCGACTCACGTTCACCCACAACTGCCGACCCACGTCGAGCGGCCAACTGCCGATTCCCGTCGACCGCGCGCCGGCGCTCGGGAGCCCTCCGAGCGTAGGTCCCCGTGCGCCGGCCATCGCGGCCGTCGCTGAGCACCAGGGGGCAGGCACCACCCCCAGGTAGCGGTAACCCCCCGCCCGGCCCGGGGGTGAACCGGCTGTCGGGCAGTGGGCCGCGGCAGAAGACTCGGGGTATGACGACGAGTCTTGACATCTCTTCCGGGCCCGCCGGTCCGGCGGCGGCCTCCGGCAGCGACTTTGCGCGGTTGTCGCGGCGCATCGTGGCGGCCGGGCTGTTGAAGCGCCGGCCCGGGTACTACGTGGTGCGACTGTCTGCCGTGAGTGCGGCGTTCGCCGGGGGCTGGGCGGTGTTCTTCGCGCTGGGCGACAGTTGGTGGCAGCCGGCCGTAGCGGTGTTCCTGGCGTTTGTGTACGGGCAGGTCGCGCTGGTCACCCATGATGTGGCGCATCGGCAGGTGTTCCGTCGGCGGCGGCCGAGTGGGGTCGGTGGGCGGCTGTTCGGCAATCTCGGGGTGGGGATGTCGTACGGCTGGTGGATGGACAAGCACACCCGGCATCACGCCCACCCCAACCATGAGGAGCTGGATCCGGATGTCGCGCCGGACATCCTGGTGTGGTCGCAGGGCCAGGCGCGGGCCGCCACGGGGCTGCCCCGCTTCATCGGCCGGTATCAGGCGCAGTTGTTCTTCCCGTTGCTGACGCTGGAAGGGTTCAACCTCCGGGTGTCGAGCATCCGGGCGCTGCGGTCGCCCACCATGAAGCACTGGGGAAGCGAGGCGGCGCTGTTGCTGGCGCACATCGTGCTGTATCTCGCCGCGCTGTTCCTGGTGCTGTCACCCGGTAAGGCGCTGGCCTTTCTCCTCATCCACCAGGCCGTCTTCGGCGTCTACTTGGGGTGCACCTTTGCGCCCAACCACAAGGGGATGCCGACGCTGACGGGCGACGCGCGGCCGGACTTTCTGCGCCGTCAGGTACTGACCTCGCGCAATGTCCGGGGCGGAGTGATGACCGACTTCCTTCTCGGCGGGCTCAACTACCAGATCGAGCACCACCTCTTCCCGAGCATGCCGACGCCGCATCTGCGCCGTGCGCAGAAGATCGTGCGGGCCTACTGCGCCGAGATCGGTGTCCCGTACCACGAGACGGGGCTGATCAGGTCGTACGCGGAGGCGCTGCGGCACTTGCGGCGAGCGGGGGAACCGCTTCGTGGTCCGCGGGCGTAGGCACGGTCGCCGTGGCCGCCGGCTCCGCCTGTCGCGTGGTACGCCGGGCCGCCATGAAGGCGTAGACGAGGATGCCGACGAACAGGAAGAGCACGCCCTGGTAGATCGCGGCGTAGCCGGCGCCGGCGACGAGCCAGAAGGTGAATCCGAAGGCGGTCAGGGCGAGGGTCAGATCGCGGGCGAAGCGGGCGGGGCGGACCTTGTCGCGGCGGCCGGTGAGCAGGAAGTAGACCTGGGCGCCGGCGGCGAGGAGGTAGGGGACGGTCGCCGAGAAGGTGGTGATCAGCACCAGGATCTCGAAGACGCCGCCGGTGCCGGTGAGGTAGTTGAGCACCGTCAGGGCGCTGGCCAGCACGCCGGCGGCGAGGACGCCGAAGGTCGGGACGCCGCGCCGCTTGGTCAGGAACGGTGCGGGGAACAGTCCGTCCTTGGCGGCCGCGTACGGGGACTGGGCGCTCATCAGGGTCCAGCCGTTGAGGGCGCCGATGATCGAGACGACGGCGGCGATCGCGACGACGGTGCCGCCCCAGTGTCCGCCGAACATGGCGTTCACCGCGTCGGAGAACGGCGCCTGGGACTTCACCAGCTTGTCGTGCGCGACGGTGCCGAAGACGGCGACGGTGCCCAGGAGGTAGACCACGGCCGAGCCGACGGTGCCGAGGACGGTGGCCCGGCCGACGTTCCGCTCCGGGTCGCGGACCTCGCCGGCGCTCATCGCGGCGGACTCCACACCGACGTAGGAGTACAGGAGGATCGCGGCGGCCGCGGACATCCCGCCGACCGCGCTGCCGCTGCCCTCGTGGAACGAGCCGAGGTTGGCCGGGTCGAAGAAGAACAGGCCGACGACGGCGATGAAGAGGAGCGGGATGAACTTGAGGACGGTGGAGACCGTCTGGACCAGGCCGACGTAGCGGGTGCCGGCGAAGTTGGCGAGGGCCGGCAGCCAGAGCGCGACGAGGGCGATCGCGAGGTCGGCACCGCCGGAGGGGTGGCCGGGGAGCAGGACGTGGACGTAGCCGACGATGGCGACCGCGAGCGCCGCGTTGCTGACCCAGGTCATGGTCCAGTACGACCAGGCGGAGAGGAATCCGGCGAAGTCGCCGAACGCCTCGCGCGCGTAGACGTAGGGGCCGCCGGTATCCGGGTGGCGCTCGGCGAGCCGCCCGAAGACCAGGGCGAGGGCGACGGCGCCGACGGTCAGTACGCCGAAGGCCACCAGGCTGACGGTGCCGAACGGGGCCACCGAAGCCGGCAGCAGAAAGATGCCGCCACCGATGATGTTGCCCATCACCAGGCAGGTGGCGGTTCCCAGTCCGAAGCGGCGGGTGTGCCGGTCGTTCATGACGTGGCGGACCTCTCGTCGTGCGCTGTGCACCCGGGGTTACCGAGCAATGCACATGGTCGGCGATCGGCGGTGTCCGCCAAAATCAGCGGATTTTGTCCCGTGGAGCGGGGTCCGGTGGTGAAAAACCTTCGGCCGGGGATGCCTTGTGCCGGAGTTCGTCCGTTCGGAGCCCCAGAGGCAGCTGCGGGCCCTCCGCCTCCCGCAGCCAGCGGCGCAGCACCCGGTGCACCTGTTCGGCGCCGGTCAGCGGCTCGTCGTCGGGGGCCGGCGGGGTCAGCTCGACGGGCCAGAGGAGGAAGGGGTGGCTCTGGGCGCCGCCCAGGCCGCCGTGCGAGCCGATCTGCTCCTCGAAGGCGTGTACCGCGCCGGTCGTCGGGTCGTAGGCGGAGTTGACCATGAGGTCGGCGGTGTGCGGGAAGCGGTCGGTGCGGCGTACGGCCTCGGCCGCGCCGGCGCCGAAGGGCGCCAGGGGGTCGGCGCCGACGATGTGGCCGGTGTCGAGGTGGTGCTCGGCGCCGGCCGGACCGAGCACCACGGCGCCGTGTGCCGCGGAGCGGACCAGCAGAAAGCCGATGCCGGGGTGGTTGGCGAGGGTGCCGAGCAGTGCGGGGTGTCTGCGGTCCAGTTCCTCGCGGGTGATCCGGCCGGGCACGTCGGGGAAGGACACCAGGCCGAGGTTTCCGGAGGCCAGCACGAAGGGGTGGGAGGAGCCCGGACCGTCCGTCGTCTCCGGGCGACGCCCCTCCTCCTCCGGGCGGTGCAGCGCGGCGCGCGCCGCCTCCCTGGCCTCGGCTCCGCTCCGCGTCCGGCCGGCGCGGCGGGGCACCGGCAGCCCGCATCCGGCGCGTACGAGATCGCCGAGGCTCAGCCCGTAGCGCTCCAGGAACGTCGGGCCGTGGCTCTGGCCGTGGTCCGAGAGCAGCACGATGCGGTAGGGGCGCGGGGCGTGCCGGGCGGCCCTGGCGAACAGGGCGATGGCCCGGTCGAGGCTGTGCAGCACCTGGAGGGCGTCGCGGTGTGCGGGCCCGGAGTGGTGCGCCACCTCGTCGTACGCGACCAGGTCGGCGTAGACGGCGGTGCGGCCGGCGAGCATGTCGCCGATGACGGCGGCGACCACCACATCGCGCTCGACGACGGTGGCGAAGGCCCGGATGACGGGGTAGAGGCCGCCCCGGGCGACCCGCGGCAGCTCGCGGCGGAAGCGGGTGCGCAGCGACTGGACGATCTCGCGGGCGACCTCGGCGACGAAGGAGACGGCGGTACGGGTCGCGTTGGCCGGGTCGGAGAAGTAGGCGAAGTAACCGGCGCGGGAGCGGTTGTACTTGCCGCGCCGGGCCGCCACCGACATCACCAGGGCGACCTGGTCGGCGCCGCCGCTGAAGAGGTTGCCGCGGCTGGCGCCGTCGTAGGCGAGCAGCCCGCCGTCGCCGGTACGCGCGATGGCGCGGCGCTGGAGCTCGGCGGCGCCGGTGGGACGGTTGCTGACGACGAGCGTGCGGGTGTCCTTCTCGTACCAGCGGAAGGCGGGCAGATCCTCGTTGCTGCCGTGCAGGAGGGCGAGCTGGCTGGCGCCGGTCTGGCTGGACCAGTCGGTGCGCCAGGGGGTGAGGCGGTGAGTGTCGCTCCGCCAGCGGGCGACGGTGGCCATCAGCGGCCGGTCGCCCTCGGTGGCCTCGCGCAGCAGGTCGTGGCCCAGCCCGTCGAGCTGGAGGAAGACCGTGCCGGGGGTGGCCGGGTGCCGGGGGGCGCCGGACCGGCGGCGGCGTCCGGCGAGCCGGACCAGCCTGCGGTGGTAGGCCTCGTCGTTGTGCACCGCCAGGAAGCCGGCGGTGGCCGAGGAGGCCGCGGACATCACCGCCGCGACGATCACCGCGGTCTGCGGTGCGGCCTGTCCGCGTCCCTCGGGGATCAGATCGAGGGCGAGCAGCAGCAGGGAGCCGTTGAGGAAGAAGACCAGCAGGCCCAGGACGAGGGCGGGCACCAGCAGCAGGGCACGGACGAGGAGCGGCCAGACCAGGGCGCTGAGCAGGCCGAACGCGCCGGCGCCGAGGGCGGCGGTGACGGCGGTGCGGGTGAGGCTGTCGCCGCCGGCGGACTGCAGCCGGAAGTCGGGCAGCAGGGCGGCGAGGACGAGCAGGGTGAGGCTGGACACGAGCCAGACCGCGAGCACCCGGAAGAGGGCGCCGCCGAGGAATTTCCATCGCGGCATCCGCACGCCGTCCCACCTCGTGCTCCGGTCCGCGCCGGCCGCGGGCCCGCCGTCCAGCGTGTCACAAAGGGTGGTGGATGACGGGTGCCCGGTGTCGGCGGTCCCGCTCTTGTCGGCCTCCGGGCCGTCCCGGGGCCGACCGTGCCCAGCCGCACCCGCCCCGGCAACCCGGTTTACGGCCCGGATGGTGGAGGATCGACAGGAGCACACAGGAGAGCGGGGACGTACGACGTCGCGTCGGAACGGGAGGTGCCCGGTGTCGGTGGAGGTCACCTGGTGGGGGCATGCCACCGTGACGGTCGAGGACTCCGGGGTGCGGGTGCTGACGGACCCGGTCTTTGTGCGCCGGCTGGCGCATCTGCGGCGCCGGCGGGGCGCGTTGCCGCCGGCGGAGGCCGCGCGGGCCGATCTCGTGCTGGTCTCGCATCTGCACGCCGACCATCTGCACCCCGCCTCGCTGGCCCGGCTCGCGCCGGGCACCCGGCTGGTGGTGCCGCGCGGGGCGACGGCGGCGGTACGGGGCCTGCGCCGGGTGGCCGCGGCCCGTGCGCTGCGGGTCACCGAGCTGCGGGCGGGCGAGGAGTGCACGGCCGGTGCGGTGACGGTACGCGCGGTGCGTGCGGCGCACGACGGGCGGCGGCTGCCCTACGGACCGTGCCGGGTGCCGGCGCTCGGCTATGTCGTGCGGGGCGCGGCCCGGACGTACTTCGCGGGCGACACCGGCCTGTTCGAGGAGATGGCGGACGAGGTCGGGCCGTGCGAGGTGGCGCTGCTGCCGGTCGGCGGCTGGGGGCCGTTCCTGGGGCACGGCCATCTCGATGCGCGGCGGGCGGCGCAGGCGGCGGCGCGGCTGGCGCCGTGCTGTGCGGTCCCGGTGCACTACGGCACGTACTGGCCGATCGGGATGGATGCCGTACGGCCGCATGAATTCCATGCGCCTGGCCAGGAGTTCGAGCGTCAGATGGCGCTGATGGCACCGGAGGTGGCGGTGCACCGGCTCGGGCACGGCGAGTCGGTACGGCCCAAGGTGGTGTGATGACACTGGTCGGTGAGCTGATGCGGGGCGTACCGCCGGAGTCGACACAGCAGGTGGTGGGCTATCCGTCGCTGTTCGTGCTGGTGGTGCTCGGGTCGCTGGTGCCGGTGGTGCCGACGGGGGCGGTGGTCAGCTCGGCGGCGGTGGTCGCCTTCCACCAGACCTCGCCGTTCACGCTGCTGAATGTCTTCGCGGTGGCGTCGTGCGCCGCGTTCCTCGGCGATGTGGGGCTGTACTGGCTGGGCCGGCGCGGCAGCCACTCCCGTAGCGGCTCGCGCCGGCTGGCGCGGCTGCGCGCCCGCGCCGGGCCGGAGCGGCTGGCCCAGGCGCAGCGGAAGCTGCGGGAGCACGGGATCCTGGTGCTGGTGCTGTCCCGGCTGGTGCCGGCCGGGCGGATCCCGGTCATGCTGGCGTGTCTGCTCGCGTCGATGCCGCTGCGGCAGTTCGTCCGCGGTGATGTTCCGGCGTGTCTGGCCTGGGCGGCGACGTATCAGCTCATCGGGCTGCTGAGCGGCTCGCTGTTCGCCGAGCCGTGGCAGGGCGTGGCCCTGGCGATCGGCCTGACGGTGGTGATCAGCGCGGCGCCGGCCGTCTGGCGGCGCGTCAGACCGGCCGGGGGCGAGGGCAGGTCGTAGCGGGTGTCCCCGGCGGGCCGCCCGCACCGCACCGCCGCGGTCCTCAGCGCTCGGCCAGCACGCGCGAGGCTCCGACGGGCAGATCCCAGAGGTCCTCGCGGGGGCGCCCGGTGGCGGCCCAGGCCGCGCGGACCCGGCGCAGCGGCTCCAGGGGCGGCTCGCCGGAGAGCAGAAACGTCGACCAGTGCATCGGGACCAGCGCGCGGGCACCGAGGTCCTGGCAGGCCTTGACCGCCTCCTCCGGGTCGGTGTGCACCGGTCGCAGCATCCAGCGCGGGTCGTAGGCGCCGATGGGCAGCAGCGCCAGGTCGATGCCGGGGTAGCGGCGGCCGATCTCCTCGAACCAGTGGCCGTAGCCGGTGTCTCCCGCGAAGTGGATCCGCCGCCCGTCGGGCGCGGTGAGCAGCCAGCCGCCCCACAGCGAACGGCAGGTGTCGGTCAGGGTCCGCTTGCTCCAGTGGTGGGCGGGGACGAAGTCGAAGCGTACGGGGCCGCCCGGGGCGGGCAGTTCGACCGCGTCCCACCAGTCGAGGTCGGCGACCTGGGTGAAGCCGCGCCGGCGGGCCCAGGGCGCCAGTCCGGCGGGGAGCAGCAGCGGGGTGTGACGCGGCAGCCGCTTCAGGGTGGGGGCGTCGAGGTGGTCGTAGTGGTTGTGACTGATGACGACGGCATCGATCGGTGGCAGGTCCTCCCAGCGGACGCCCACGGGGGTGACCCGCGCGGGGGTGCCGAGGATCTTGCGGGACCACACCGGGTCGGTCAGTACGGTCAGGCCTCCGATGCGCAGCACCCAACTGGCGTGTCCGGCCCAGGTGAGGGCGAGGGTGGTGGTGCCGGCGGCCGGCATCGGGCCCGGTTCGAAGGGGAGTTGCTGGATCTCCGGGAGCGTATCGGGGGCCGGGCGCAGCTTGCCCTCCCGGGCGATCCGGGCCAGAGCGCGGACACCGGGCAGCGGGGCGGTCAGCCGGTGGGTGAAGTCCCGTGGCCAGGTGCGGGTTTCGCCCAGGGGGCGGGGTGCGGCGAGCGGGGGCGGGGCGGTGTGCGGGAGGGCGGGCCCGGCCGCGCCGACGGGGGCCTGCGCGGTGGCCGCGCCGTGGCCGCGGTCCGCTCCCCCGGCGGTTCCGGCGCCGTCGCCGGGCGCGGCGGGCGGCAGCCGCTCGGAGTCGGGGGGCTGCTCGGCGAGGGAGCGCTCGGTCTGTTCGGTCATCGCGGGGCTCCTTACGGTGGACAGAACCGGGGCGGGTGCGGGGGCGGTGGCGGGCGGGTCCGAGCCGTGGGGCTCAGCCGCCCGCGGACGTCGTGAGCCCGGCCAGCGCCCGCGACAGGGCGGTCAACGCCTCGGTGATGTGCGGGAGTTCCAGCGGATCCGGCGCGGTCAGGACGCGGTGCCGCAGCTCCCGGTCGGCGCCGAGCAGCGCCTCGGCACCGAGTCGTACCCGCAGGGCGCCCGGCGCATCGCCGAAGCGGTGGCCGCCGCGCGCCCCCCAGGGCGCCAACTTCCGCTCCAGCGCACGGGATTCCACGATCCCGCGGGCCGCCAGCGGCCGGCGCAGCGGTTCGAGGTCGGCGTAGAGATGGCTGCCGGAGCGCGGCGGACGGCAGACGGCGCCGGCCTCGGTGACGGTGTGGTGGAGCGCCGCGGCGAGCGTGCCGTACATCCGGGCGACGGTGGCGGTCCGGGCGCGCACCTCGTCGGGTTCGCCGAGCGCGTGGGTGACGGCGCAGCCGACCGGCCCGGCGATCGGCACCGGGATTGCGGTGAGCGCGTCCAATGCCACGGCCCGGAAAATGGCTCCGCGGTCGGTGCCGGGGAAGCGGGCCAGCGCGGCCGGCCAGGCGGCGGGCACCAGCGTGGCCCGCAGGTCGGTGAGCACCACGACCTCGCCCGGCAGCATCTCGGCGGGGCTGAGCAGCACGGTGTCATGCGGATCGTGCAGCAGATCGCGGCGCGTCTCGTCGCTGATGATCCACAGCCCTTCGTCCGCCGCCGCCTCGCAGACCTCGTGCAGTTGCTCGGGGGCGGGGCAGGTGCCGGTCGGATCGTCGGCGACGGACAGGACCAGGACGCGCGGGCTGTCGCCGTGCATCCGGGCCCGGCGGACGGTCTCCAGCAGCGCGAACGGGTCGGGCACCCCGCCCGATTCCGCCGGTACGGGCACGAGGTGCACCGGCCGCCCGAGCAGCCGGGCGGGCGGTGCGTACCACGCGGAGCAGGGCCGCGGCAGCACCACCGCCCCGTCGGTCGCGGCGTACAGGGCGAGGAGCAGGGCCGGCGCGCCGGGGGCGGCGAGCACCCGGTCGGGGGTGGTGACCAGGCCGCGGCGTTCCCAGTAGCCGCAGGCGGCGGTGCGCAGTGGGGCGCCGCCGCCGGGGGGCTCGGGTTCGGTGCGGTCCGCGGCCGCGGAGAGGTGGGCGGCGAGTTCCGGGAGGACCGGCAGGCCCACCGGCGGATCCGGGTCCGGCTCGCGCTGCGGATCCGGGGCGGTCCGCTGCATCCGTACCTCCACTCCACGACGGCGGGTCGATCGTGGGCCCCTCAGCCGAGGGGCGGCCCCGTCCACCTTGGCAGATCGCACGGGTGGCGACGGCGGGCGACACGTCAGCGGACGGTGCGACCGGCGCTCAATGCGCCGGGCGCGCCGCCGTGGCCTCGTAGTGATGCACCGTCACCACTTCACCGGCGCCCCATTCCTGCCGCTCGGTGGCGCGTCGGGCCCAGCCCAGCCGCTCGTAGAGGGCGATGGCCGCGGTGTCGGTGGCCTTCACCTCCAGTACGGGGCGCAGTCCGCGGGCCGCCGCCTCCGCCTCGACGGCGCGCAGCAGACGGCCGCCGAGACCCTTGCCGCGTGCGGCGGGTGCGACACACAGCCGGCTGACCTCGTCCCCGCACAGCGCCGCATGGCCGACGACCGCGCCGTCCGCCTCGGCGACCCAGGCGGCGGTCAGTCCGTCGGGGGTCAGCCAGCGCGCCGGATCGCGTGGCCAGTGGTGTGGATAGCCGCTGTGGGTGTGGACCTCGGCCAACAGCGCCACACAGGCGTCGAGGTCGGTGTCGCGCCGTCTCCTGATCATCCGGGCAGGGAACCACAGAGGGCCGGTCCGGCGCAGCCCGATTTCCGCCCGGCGGTGCCGTCGCGACGCCGCGCGGTGGCCCCGAGCAGCGCGTTCCTGTCTGTTACGGGCAGTCTGGGGTACAAGGTGGCGCATGCAATCGCTACTGACCCATCTCGACCGGCGGACCTTCCACCAGATTGCCGCGCGCGAATGGCCGGGCGCACAGCGGGTGCTGCCCCGCCTGACCCGTAGCGCCAACCACGGGCTGCTGTGGTTCGGCCTCGCGGCCGGCGCGGCCGCGCTGGGCGGCCGGCCGATGCGCCGGGCCGCGCTGCGCGGGGTGGCTTCGCTGGCCGTGGCATCGGCGACGGTGAACACGCTCGGCAAGCGTTCGGTGCGGCGCGAGCGACCGCTGCTGGACGCCGTGCCGGTCATACGGCAGCTGCACCGTCAGCCCCTCACCTCCTCGTTCCCGTCCGGGCACGCGGCCTCGGCGGTGGCCTTCGCGACCGGTGTGGCCTTCGAGAACAAGTGGTGGGGGCTGGCGCTGGCGCCGGTCGCCGCCTCAGTGGCGTTCTCCCGCGTCTATACGGGGGTGCACTATCCGGGTGATGTGCTGGCGGGTGCCGCGCTGGGCGCGGGCGCGGCGTTCGCGGTCCGCGGTTTCGCGCCGACCCGCGCCCAGCTGGCGCCGCCCGCCAGGCCGCGTGCCGAGGCGCCCGCGCTGCCGGGCGGCCGGGGTCTGGTCGTGGTGGCGAACCAGGGTTCGGGGCAGCGCACGGGCCCCCGCCCGGACCGCGCCGACGAGGTGCGCGGGGTGCTGCCGCAGGCCGAGGTGACGCTGTGCGGCGGGCCGGACGGAGAGCCGCTGGACAAGGCCCTCGAAGATGCCGCGGAGCGGGCCAGGACACTCGGCGGTGCGCTGGGGGTGCTCGGCGGGGACGGCACCGTCAATGCCGCGGCGGAGGTCGCCCTCCGGCACGGGCTGCCGCTCGCGGTGCTGCCCGGCGGCACCCTGAACCACTTCGCGTACGACCTGGGGATCGAGACCTACGCGGCGGCGGCGCGCGCCGTGGAGAGCGGCGAGGCCGTCGCGGTGGACGTGGCGCGCTTCCGGGCCAGGCCGCATCAGGAGGCGCGGCACTTCCTCAACACCTTCTCGATCGGCGCGTATCCGGAGCTGGTGCGGATCCGTGAGCGCTGGGCGGGGAAGATCGGCGCCTGGCCCGCCGGGGTGCTCGCGGCGTGGGAGGTGCTGCGCACCGCCGAGCCGCTGACCGTACGGATCAATGGCGAGCGGCGCGCCGTGTGGCTGCTGTTCGTCGGCAACTGCCAGTACCGGGGGCTGGGGTTCGCGCCGGTGCGCCGGCACGACCTGGCGGACGGGGTGCTCGATGTGCGGGTGGTGCACGGCGGCCGGCTGGCCCGCACCCGGCTGCTCGCCGCGGCCCTGCTGGGCACGCCGCGCAGCTCTCCGGTGCTCGGCGAGGCGCGTTTGTCCCGGCTGCTGATCAGCGACCTCCCGGAGGGTACGACGCTGGCTTTCGACGGTGAAGTGACCCCCGCTCCGGCCGGGTTGGCGCTGGACAAGAAGAACGCGGCCCTGACGGTCTACCGCCTGCTGCCCGAATAATGAGATGCCACTCTCATGATGCGAGATGGCGGCGTACGGTGTGATCACCACGCCGTAGGGCGGCCGCGCCGTGGTGGGTGCCGCCGCCCGAGCGGTGACCGGGACGCCGCCGCGCGCTCCCGGTCACCGCCGTGAAGCATGCGAAGGAGTCGGTCATGCCACAGGAATCCGCCGTCTACACCCACGGTCACCACGAGTCCGTACTGCGCTCCCACACCTGGCGCACCGTCGCCAACTCGGCCGGGTACCTGCGGGATGCGCTGCGCCCGCACATGCAGATCCTGGACGTCGGCTGCGGCCCCGGCACCATCACCGCCGATCTGGCCGCCCTGGTGCCGGACGGGCAGGTCACCGGCCTGGAGCACGCACCCGAGGTGCTGGAACAGGCGCGCGCCACGGCCACCGACCGGGGCCTGACCAACGTCCGCTTCGCGGTCGGGGATGTCCACGCACTGGACTACCCCGACGACACCTTCTGTGTGGTGCACGCCCATCAGGTGCTGCAGCACGTGGGCGATCCCGTCCAGGCGCTGCGCGAGATGCGCCGGGTCACCAAGCCCGGCGGGATCGTCGCCGTCCGGGATTCGGACTACTCGGCCATGACCTGGTACCCGGAGGTCGACGGGATGGCCGACTGGCTGCGGCTGTATCTGCGGGTGGCCCGCGCCAACGGAGGCGAGCCGGACGCCGGACGCCGGCTGCACGCCTGGGCGCGGCAGGCCGGTTTCGCCCCGGACGCGATCACCGCCACCACCGGCACCTGGTGCTACCGCACCCCGCAGGAGCGCTCCTGGTGGAGCGAGCTGTGGGCGGACCGTACGGTCAGCTCCTCCTACGCGCGGATCGCGGTGGACGGCGGGCACGCCACGACGGAGCAGCTGAACCGGATCGCTCAGGCCTGGCGGGCGTGGGGCGCCGAGGAGGACGGCTGGTTCGGCATCCTGCACGGCGAGATCCTGTGCCGCGTCTGACGACCGGGCACCTGTCGCCGGTCGCCCGGGAGGCGGGCGCCGCACGTCCGGAGCCATGGACGCGGTGGGGCTGCACCATCCGGCGTCCGCCGGGCGGCCCGGACGCGGCGACGGTGTGCGCGCCCGGATCAGCATCCGGGGCGTCGTGCCGTCCCGGGCGCGGCGGAGCGCGGTCCGATCATGGCCAAGTGATCGCGCACCGGCAGGCCGCCCAACTAGGCTTGTCCGCATGGACATTCTGGGGACCTCGTTGCGGGTGTGTGTCGGCGATCTCGATACGGCGATCGGTGTCTACGAGCGGCTGACCGGTGCCGAGGCGATCCGCTTCCAGCGCGGTGGGGTGGCGGTCGCGGCCGTCGGGTGCTTCTTCCTGATGAGCGGCCCTGAAGCTGAGTTGTCGGTGCTGCGGAAGATCACGGCGACCATCGCCGTCAAGGATGTGGACGATGCGGTGGCCGATCTGACGGCGGTCGGCGCGGACATCGTCGCCGGTCCGCTGTCGACCCCGATCGGCCGCAATCTGGTCGCCCGCCACCCGGACGGTTCGATCTTCGAGTACGTCGACCGGAAGCAGGACGGGGAGACCCCCTAGGGAGCCTCCCCGCCACGCTCCTCGGTGAGGGACCGGCCCCCGGTCAGGCCACCTCAAGGACGATCTTGCCGCGGCTCCGCCCGGCCATGCTCCGCCGGAACGCCTCGGCGGCCTCGGGCAGCGGGAGAATCACATCGACCGGCACGGTCAGCTT
The DNA here is from genome assembly GCF_053611685.1 of Streptomyces sp. NPDC054786. Taxonomy (NCBI): domain Bacteria; kingdom Bacillati; phylum Actinomycetota; class Actinomycetes; order Kitasatosporales; family Streptomycetaceae; genus Streptomyces; species Streptomyces sp. NPDC054786. Next base: position 132,957 of record NZ_JBSHAW010000012.1, read on the forward strand.
CCCGGCGTCCGCGAGTGCGCCGAGCGCGGTCAGATCGGCGGTGTCCGGGCGCACCCACACCATGTGGCCGCCCTTGCCCGTGACCTCGGCGTCGGCGACGGACGCCACCCGGCCGCGGTCCTTGAGCAGTTCCTGCGAGACGTCCACGACGCCACCGCCGACGAAGTCCACGGCCGCGTCGACACCTTCGGGCGCCAGCGCCCGCACCCGTTCGGCGAGACCGTCACCATAGGTGACCGGCTCGGCGCCCAGGGACCGCAGGAAGTCGTGGTTGCGCTCGCTGGCCGTGCCGATGACGCGGGCCCCCTGCGCCACCGCGATCTGGACGGCGAGCGAGCCGACGCCCCCCGCGGCGGCATGCACCAGCACCGTCTCGCCCGCCTTCGTGCCGACCCGCTTGAGCGACTGATAGGCCGTCAGCCCGGCGAGCGGAAGCCCGGCGGCCTGCTGCCAGCTGAGCGCGGCAGGCTTGCGCGCCAGGGTCCGGACCGGCGCGGCGACCAGCTCGGCGTAAGTGCCGTGCTGCACCTCGTCCTTGCGCACATAGCCGATGACCTCGTCACCGACCGCGTACTCGGTGGCGTCCGCGCCCACCGCCTCGACCACGCCCGCCACATCCCACCCGGGAATGAGCGGGAAGTGCACATCCATCATCGAGTCCAGATAACCCGCGACGATCTTCCAGTCCACGGGGTTGACCCCGACCGCCTTGACCCGGATCAGGAAGGAGTCCGGGCCCACCTTCGGATCGGGGTGGTCGGTGTATTCGAGGACCTCGGGGCCGCCGTAGCTCTTTGCAATGATTGCCTTCATGATCCGCCACAACGTGTGAGCGCCGGGGAACATTCCATGGTCGCGGACGGTCACCGAAATGGCGTACGAGACGTGCGGCGACCGGGCGTCGAGACCCGCTCAGGCGGTCCGTGCCCCCACGGCGCGCAGCAGGAACGGCAGGAGTTCGCGGCTCGCCGCCTCGCCCGACGAGGGGCCGTCCGCAGTGCCCCCGTGTGCCGCGTCGGGGGTCAGGAAGAGGCGGCTGACCATGGAGCCGACGACCAGGTCGGCCAGCACATGCGCGTCCTGGAGCGGTGGGATGTCGCCGCGGGCGACCGCGCGGCGCACCACGGCGGCGGCCCGGTCGCGGACCGGCTGGATGATCGCGTTGTCCAGGACGCGGGCCAGCGCCTCGTTGTGCGCGGCCTCGCCGATCAGTACGTGCAGCAGCCGGCCGCCGGGTCCCTCCAGGGTTTGGGCCTTGTCCCCGAGCAGGGCGGCGAGGTCGCCTTCGAGGCTCCCGGTGTCCGGCTGGGGGCCCAGATCGCTCGCCCAGCGGACGGCGGTGCCCACGACCAGATCCTCCTTGGAGCGCCAGCGGCGGTAGAGGGTCGCGGTGGACACCCCGGCCCGCTTGGCGACCGCCGCGGTGGTGAGTCCGCCGTAGCCGCTTTCCTGGAGTACCGCCACGGTGGCCTCCAGCAGCGCCCGGTCGCGTCCGGCGTCCCGCGGACGGCCGCGGGCGGGCTGCCGCTCGGCGGATGCGGGCTGGTTGCTCTCGGTGCGTTCGGCCACACCGGGAGTCTACCGGCAGCATTACGAAACGAAATGTTTTCGTTTCGTGTAGCCTCGGCGTCATGGCATCGCAGACCTCCATCACCGACCTGGACGCCGCCGCTGTCGTCGGCCGGCTCCGCAGCACCTTCGCCACCCGCCGTACCGCCGCGCCGGACTGGCGGCGCGGCCAACTGGCCGCCTTGCGCAGCCTGCTCACCGAGCACGGCGACGAGCTGCTCACCGCGCTCGCCGGCGACCTCGGCAAGGGCCCCGAGGAGGCCTACCGCACCGAGATCGGCTTCACCCTCCACGAGATCGACCACACCCTGGCCCGTCTCGACGACTGGCTGGCGCCCCGGCCCGCCGAGCTGCCCGACCAGCTGCTCCCGGCGACCGCACAGGTCGTCCGCGAACCGCTCGGCGTCGTCCTGGTGATCGCGCCCTGGAACTATCCGCTGCAACTGGCGCTCGCCCCGCTCGTCGGCGCGCTGGCCGCGGGCAACTGCGCCGTCGTCAAGCCGAGCGAACTCGCCCCCGCGACCTCGGCCGCCCTCGCCCGCCTGCTGCCGCGCTACCTGGACAGCGACGCGGTGGCCGTCGTCGAGGGCGCCGTCCCGGAGACCACCGCCCTGCTGGCCGAGCGCTTCGACCACATCTTCTACACCGGCAACGGCACCGTCGGCCGGATCGTGATGACGGCCGCCGCACGGCATCTGACGCCGGTCACCCTGGAGTTGGGCGGCAAGAGCCCGGTCGTCCTCGACCCGGGTACGGATCTGGCCGCGGCGGCCCGGCGGATCGTGACCGGCAAGTTCCTCAACGCCGGCCAGACCTGTGTGGCGCCCGACTACGTCCTGGCGATCGGCGACACCGCCCGCGCCATCGAACCGCATCTCGCCGAGGCGGTGCACGAGATCTACGGAGCCGATCCGTCCGGCGCCGACGAGTACGGACGGATCGTCAACGAGCGGCACTTCGACCGGCTGACCGCCCTGCTCGACAGCGGCCGCACGGTCATCGGCGGCCCCCACGACCGCGCCACGCGCTATCTCGCGCCCACCGTCCTCGCCGATGTCACGCCCGACGCACCGGTGATGCAGGAGGAGATCTTCGGCCCGGTCCTGCCGATCGTGCCGGTGCCCGACCTGGACGCCGCGATCGCCTTCATCAACGGGCGCGACAAGCCGCTGGCGCTCTATGCGTTCACCGCGTCCGACGCCACCAAGCACCGGCTGCTGACCGAGACCTCCTCGGGCGCACTCACCTTCGGGCTGCCGGTCGCCCATCTCACCGCGCCCGACCTGCCGTTCGGCGGGGTCGGCGAGAGCGGGATGGGGCGCTACCACGGCGAGTACTCACTCGACACCTTCAGCCACAGCAAGGCGGTGCTCGACAAGCCGCTGGGGTGAATGCGGGCGGGCGGCGCCGATGCCGCCCGCCGGTCCCACCGGCTAGACCGGCCGCATCCGGTACTCGTACCGCTCGGGGAGCGGATGCGCCGACCGGGCCTCGGCGCGGACCTGTTCGGTGACCGGTCCGCCGCCCGCGACCAGCCGCTCGGCGATGGCGTACCAGGTGTCGCCGAGCACCTCGTCGCCCTCCCGCAGACCGGCGATCTCGAAGCCGGCGTCGAAGATCTCCCGGGCCGCGGCCGGCTGCCCCTGGGCGAGCAGCACCTGCGCGGTCAGCAACCGGAGGCGGCCGTCGGCCGGATCGGCCCGGTCCAGGCCCGCCAGCAGTTCCGCCGCCTCGTCGGTACGGCCGGCCGCGAGCAGCGCGGGCACCGCCTCCCGGGCGAGGGCGGGCAGCACCGCCCGCCAGTCCCGCGCGGCCGGGTCCTGCGCCGATGCCGCCCGGGCCGCCTCGGCGCAGGCCTGCACATAGCGGTCGGCGGCGCGCCCCGTCTCGCCCGCCACCGACTCGGCAACGGCCAGGCAGTACAGCGGCAGCGCGCCGGCCCCGTGCCCGAGCGCACGCTCCCAGCTGCGGACGGCCTGGGCGCGATCGCCTGCGTGCCACTGGGCGAGCCCCAGGTGGTAGTCGGTGGCCGGGCCGGGCTGTGCGGACTCCAGCAGATCGCGCCAGGCCGGCGCGACCAGCACCGGTCCGGGTACGGGCCCGGCGGCCGGCAGATCCCCGGTATGGAGCAGCGTCAGCCAAGGCTCCTGCTCCGCGCCCAGCGTGGCCGCGTCGAACGGCGTACCGGGCAGGTCCAGGCCCGCGCGGGCGGCCTCCAGCGCGCCCCAGCCGGAGCCGGTGGCCAGCGACTCCTTCGGTTCCTGGTCGGCGTACGGCAGCCAGGCGGCGTAGGCGGCGTCGACGTCCTCGCGCGGCAGGGCGGCTGCCAGCCGGGCCGTGACCTCTTCGCGGGCCGCACCCCAGTCCGCGCCGTGCACCGTCGCGGGGTCGGTGTCCAGCGGCCCGTACGCCTCCAGCCAGGCGAACTCCCCACCGGCGTCCAGCGGTACATGCTCCAGCTGGGTACGGGCCAGACCTGCCTGGATCTCGGCGTAGCCGCCGGTGCCCGGCTCGGTGAGCCACTGCTGCCAGCGCCGCCCGGCGCGGCCCGCGCCCCACAGGAAGAGCTTGCGGCCGCGCAGCGTGTCGGTGGAGGTCTGCACCAGGCCGCGGCCGTCGGCGTCGAGGGAGGTGATCCAGCGGCGGGCGCCGTCGGGCACCTCGTAGAAGTAGTCGGCGGGGAACTCACTGCGCAGCGGGTACGTCCGGTCGGCGCCGTCGAAGTCCGGGACCGGGACGCGGCGCAGGCTCCGCTCGTAGCCGAAGTGCCAGGCCTCGTCGGCGGGGGCCAGGACGCGGCTGCTCTCGGCCTCGGGAACGGCGATGTTGGACCACCAGTAGACGGGGACCGTGTGGTGGTGCGGATTGCGGATCCGTACGCCGACGTGGAGGAAGTCGGAGCCGTCCGGCAGCCACAGATCCACCTGGAAGGGCAGGTCGCGCAGCCGTTCCCACTCCCACAGCCGCAGCATCTCCCCGCCGTCCGGCGCCGGGACACGGGCCGCGTGCAGCGGGGCACAGGAGAGGGTGGTGTGGCCGGTGGCGCCGATGTTCCATTCGATGCCGCCGGAGAACCAGGCGCCGTTGAGGGCGAAGGCCGCGGGCTGCCACACCGGGTTGCGGTAGAGCAGTTCACGGTCGGTGGGCTTGTGGTGCAGCGAGTACACCCGGCCGCCGAGGCCGGGCAGGACGGTGGCGCGCAGCCGGTCGTTCTCGATGACCAGCGCATCGAGGTCGGTGGCACGGCGGGTGCGGCCGTAGCCGTCGCGCATCCGGGCCGGCAGGATCGAGCTCAGCGGCGCACAGCCGATCTGCCGTGTCATGTCGGCGGGCAGACCGGCGTCCTGGGGGATCTCGATGCGGTGCAGGTCCTGGCCGCCGCGCAGAGCGGGCAGGGGGTTGTCGGGGCCGAGGGGGGCTGCGGGGAGGGTCAGGGTGGTGCGTCGCACTCTCGTGGCCACGGCTGCCTCGCAATGCTGGACCGGGCCGCCTCGGCTGCGGCGGCCTCCTGTTGACCATGGAACCGCGTGATCGCCGGTCTGCACAGGGCTTCTTGCGGCCGGGTGAGGTCAGGGTTGCGCAAAGAGGTCCTCAAGGAGGTCGGCGAGCAGCGCCGCGCCGGTCCCGTCGGGATCGCGGTCCGGGTCGTAGATGGTGACGTTGATGCCGGCACAGCGCGGCGAGGCGGCCAACGGGCCGAGCAGCACACGGAGTTCCCCGGTGAGCAGGCCGCCCGGGTCGGGGCTGTCGACGGCCGGCATGACGGACGGGTCGAGGACGTCCGCGTCGCCCGTATAGACGGCGAGAGCGGCGGCGTTGAAGTCGCCGTCCCCCTCCCGCCACTCCCCCAGGTCGTAGCGGGGCGGCACCACCACACCGCCCTCCAGCGCGCCCAGTCGCCGCAGCAGTCCCTGCTCGCGCAGCGCGCCCGCGAGCTTGTAGCAGCCGGGGACGGTGCCGGGCGCGGGCGGCCGAAGTCCCAGGTTGGAGGGGGCATCGATCAGTATCGTCCGGCGCATACGGGGATCGTCACACAGGGGCGCGGAAAAAGCGGAGGCCTCGGAAGGTCCGCCGCAATAGCCTGTCATCCCGGCTCAACGGCGAACGGCAGAACGGAAAACGGCACCCATGACGACGCAGCACACCTACCGGGTCATCGTCCGTGGCAGGTGGGACGGCCTCACCGCACCGTCCCGGGCAAAGCTGCTCGCCGAGCTGGACGATCACGATCTGGCGCAGTTCCGGTTCACACCCGAGGGCGCGCTGGCGTACGACAGCGCGCTGCACTCCTTCAGTTATCGCTTTGTCGTCGTCTCGGATGCGGCGGACGGCGAGGAGATGGCGGCCGCGCTCGCCGAGGACAGGGCGGAGAGTGCCCTGCGGGCCGCCGGCCTCGGCTATCGGGAGCTGCGGTCCACGGCCACCGACATGGACACCATGAAGATCAACCGCAAGTCCCGCTAGCCCGTGCCCCGTCGGACGGCTGCGTGCCGGCGTCCGGCTCGTTGAAGCGCAGCCGGTTCCCGAAGGGGTCGGTCAGCGTGAGCGAGGTCCCGATCTCGTCCTGCTCCAGTCCGGGCCGCAGATACGGATAGCCCTTGGCGGCCAGCTCGGCATGGAGCGCGCGCACCCCGCTCAGCTCCGTGTAGAGCGTGGAGCCGGGGGTCGCGTCGCCGTGGTGCTCCGACAGATGCAGCACGAGGTCACCGCGCGACACCTGGGTGTAGAGCGGCATTCCGGGCTCGAAGCGGTGTTCCCAGTCGACCGTGCAGCCGAGGTAGTCGACATAGAACTCATGGGCCTTGGCCACGTCGAAGATCCGGAAGACCGGCACGCTGCGCCGGAAGACGATGTCCATGGCGGACAGGGAATCACACGCCTTCCCCGGCGACCATCTCGGCGGTGATCGCCCAGCGCTCGTGGTCGCGCCAGGCGCCGCCGATGAAGAGGAAGTCGGGGGAGAACCCCTCCAGCCGGAACCCGGCCCGCCTGACCAGTGCGATCGACCGTGCGTTGGCCGGCTGGACATTGACCTCCAGCCGGTGCAGCCCCATCGCCCCGAAGGCATGGTGCAGGACCAGCCGCAGCCCCTCGCTCATCAGCCCCCGCCCGGCGGCGTGCGCAAAGGCGCCGTAGCCGATCGCGCCGCAGCGGAAGGCGCCGTGCACGATGTTGTTGATCGTGAGGTAGCCGGCGATCCGGCCGTCGGTGCGCTCGCAGATCAGGAATCCCTCGCGCTCCGGCTCCTGGAGCCGGTGCAGATAGCCGTCGTAGGCAGCGTCCTCGGCCGGCGGAAAGAGCCAGGGCCGGTGCAGCTCCGCACTCTCCCGGGCCAACGCGGTGAACTCTTCCCGGTCGGCGGCGGTGAAGTGCCGGATGCCCACCCGGGGGCCATGTGCGAGGTAGCGGTCGTTGGTCGTCACCGGAAGATCGTACGGAGGGGGCGGGCGGGGAGCCAGCGGTTTGCCCGCGCCCCGAACCGCCCTGGCACATAAGAACCGGCCCTACCGCCACACCGGCCGTGAGCCGGCCCTACCGCCACACCGGCGCATCCCTGCCGCAGTGGCCGGGCGGGGTTGCCCAGGTGGCCGGCGCGCCGTCGAAGGAGACGGGTGGGAGGGCGTGGCGGAGGAGGCCGAGGGTGCTGTCGGTTTCACGGAGGTGGTGCGCGGGGTCGTAGGCGCCGGGTGTTTCCGGTTCCGGTCCGGGTGTCCTGGGGGCGTTGTGCCGTTCGCCGCCGTCCGCCAGGTCGTGCATCAGCCAGCGTGCGGTACGGGCCAGGGCGAGGGTGGCGAGGAACGAGCCGCCGGTCCGGGACTGTTCGGTCAGTGCGCGGAACACGGCCGCCGCCAGCAGATAGCCGGTGCCGTGGTCGAGCGCCTGGGCGGGCAGTGCGCCGGGGGTGCCGTCCGCCTCCGCTTCGAGGGCGGCGATCCCGGTGGCCACCTGCACCACGCTGTCGAAGCCGCGCCGGCCGCCCCAGGGCCCGTCGTCGCCCCAGGCGGAGAGCCGGGCCACCACCAGACCCGGGCGGCGTGCGGCCAGCTCCTCGGGGGTGAGGCCGAAGCGGTCGAGTGCGCCCGGACGGTAGCCGGTCACCACCACGTCCGCGCGGGAGAGCAGCTCCTCGAAAGTTGCGCGGCCGGCGGGCGAGCCGAGGTCGAGCGCGGCGGACCGCTTGCCGAAGCCGGTGTCGCTGTGGGCGTCCTGACTCTCCGGCAGCTGCGGGGCGTCGATCCGCAGGACGTCCGCGCCGAGCAGGGCCAGCGTGCGGGTGGCTACCGGCCCGGCGATCACCCGGGTCAGATCGAGCACCCGCAGCCCGGCGGCCGGGAGTGTCGGTGTGCCGACGAGCGGTGCCGGCGGGCGGGCGGGTGCGTCGCCGAGGGGGGCGAGGGTCAGCAGCGGGTGGGCGGCCACGGCGGCGCCCTGTGGGTGGGCGGTCCAGGCCCCGGGGGTGCGGGCGGCGACGGCCAGCCCGCCCTCGGCGCAGACCGTCTCCTCGATCTCCTCGGCCCGGCGGCCGGACAGCTCGGTCTCGACGCCGGCCGCCTCGACGGTCTCGGGGAGGCCGAGCGCGCGCAGCAACCGGGCACGGTGTTGCGGGTAGTTGGCGTGAGTCCGTACCCAGCCGTCGGCGGTGCGCCAGAAGCGGGAGAGCGGTGCGAAGGCCGAGCAGGCGCGGCCGTCGACCCGCAGATGGCGTTCGCTGACGAAGGCGGTGGCCACCGCGCCGTCGTCGACCCGTACGGCGGGCACCGGACCGCCGGTGCGCCGCGCCGTCAGTTCGGCCGCGGCCAGCGCGCAGACCGCGACCGTGGACCGGGCCAGCGACATGACCGGGAGCCGGGCCGGCAGCAGACCGGGGGGACCGCCGTACGCGATCCGCTCCGTCAGTGCCGGGTCGCCGGCCAGGGCCGCCCAGGCCAGGTCCGTACCGCCGCTGCGCCCACCGCCGTGTCGTTGCCCCATCGCGGCAGTGTGGCACGGGGCCCGGATCACGCCCGCGGCGCCTCCCGCTCCCCCGCGCTCGGTGCGGCGAGCGCCAGCCGGCGGTGGAAGCGGCGCAGCATCAGGCGGGCCATGAACGGGTGGAAACGGCGTACGACGGCGAAGTAGAGGCGGCCGCCCGCTCGGTGGATGCGGACGACGGTGCCGAGCGTGACCCGGCCGTCCGCGACATGGACCGAGGCGCGGAACCCCAGTTGACGGGTGTCGGCACCGAGCAGGATCTCGTGGTCCGTGCGCCCGACGACGGGGAAGGCGGCCCCGCGCAGCACGCCCTGCCAGGCCTCCGGCTCCGGTGGCATACCGGGCCGCAGCTCCAGCTGCCAGGCGTCCTGGAAGTCCGTTCGCGGGAAGGCGCCGTGCGCCAGCCGGGCCGTGCCGGGGAGGGGGACGGCCCGGGGCCGGTCCCAGAGCAGACGGTGGAGCAGGCGTACCCGGGCGGAACGGCGGGCCGGGGCCGACACCCGGCCGGTGGCCGCCCGTTCGATGTTGTCGAGGAGCTCCTCCACGACCGTGCCGTGCACGGGGCGGATCGCCAGTGACCACATCAGACGCCGGAACAGCGGGAGTTGACTCTCCAGGACGTGTTCCACCCGGCAGCTGCCGGGGCCCAGCGGATGCACGGTGGCTTCGTGCCATCCGGTCCCTCCGTCGGTGAAGTCGAAGCGGAGGCGTCTGCCCGGCTCGTATGCGGCGACGCGGTAGCGGACGAAACCGTGCCCTCCGTCGGCGCCGACGCCCAGCGGGCGGTCGAAGCGCATCGGCGGCCAGGCGGGCGTGGGGAAGAGCGGATCGTCCTCGCCGCCGAGCCGGTCGAGCAGGGCCCCGACGGTCGCGGCCGGGGCGGGGACGGTGCGGGCATGGACTTCTCGAACGGCACGAACGGCACGCACGGGGCACCTCCATACGGTGGCGTATGTTTGACCGTACGGTACCGTATGGATATGGCCCCACAGCGAGCGAAGGCACCCCGCAACAGCGGCGCACGACAGCGGCTGACCGCCCAGGACTGGGCCGATGCCGCGCTGACGGCCATGGGCGAGGGCGGGCTCGCCGCGGTGGCCGTGGAGCCGCTGGCCGCCCGGCTGGGCACCACCAAGGGCAGCTTCTACTGGCACTTCACCAACCGGGACGCGCTGATCGAGGCCGCGCTGCAGCGCTGGGAAGAGGTCGGCACAGAGGCCGTGATCACCGAAGTGGCGGCCGAACCCGACCCCGGCGAGCGGCTGCGACGGCTGCTCCTGCGGGCCACGAGCTGGTCCGCAGCGGACCCGCGGGACGTCTCGCTGCTGGCGACCGCCGCGCACCCGCGGGTGGCCGCCGCGCTCGCCCGGGTGACCGCCCGGCGCATCGGCTATCTCGCCACGCTCTTCGCGGAGCTGGGCTTTCCCGAGGACGAGGCCGGTCACCGCGGCCTGCTCGCGTACACCGCCTACCTCGGGCACACACAGCTCGGGCACGCCGTCCCGCAGAGCCTGCCGGCCGGCGCCGCGCGCGACCGCTATCTGGACGGGGTGATCGAGACCCTCGTACGGCCGCTGAACGGAGGTGATGGTTCCGAAAATGAGCGAACCTGAGCGAAATTGGCCGAACTGCGCGTAGACGTGCCCGGCATCGGAGGCATGAGGTGAGATCAGCGCGGCGAACACGGCGCGCTTCAGCATTGACATCTCACAATCCGAGCAGCTCGACCCACTTGAGCTCCTCGTACGGGAGGAATTCCGTGACCGAAGCCATCTCTTACTTTCAGGACCGCACCTGCCCCTACCACCCGCCCGCCGGCTATCAGCCCCTGCGGGAGACCGGCCCGCTGACACATGTCGCGCTCTACGACGGCCGCACGGTGTGGGCGGTAACCGGCCACAGCGAGGCGCGGGCGCTGCTGAGCGACCAGCGGCTCTCCTCCGACCGGCAGAACCCGGCCTTCCCGATGCCGGTCGAGCGCTTCGCCGCGATCCGCCAGGTCAGGACCCCGCTGATCGGGGTCGACGACCCGGAGCACAACACCCAGCGCCGGATGCTGATCCCCAGCTTCAGCGTGAAGCGGGTCGCCGCGCTGCGACCGGAGATCCACCGGATCGTCGACGAGCTGCTGGACCGGATGCTGGCCGAGGGCCCGCCCGCCGAGCTGGTCGCCGCGTTCGCGCTGCCGGTCCCCTCGATGGTGATCTGCTCGCTGCTCGGCGTCCCGTACTCCGACCACGAGTTCTTCGAGGGGGAATCCCGCCGGCTCCTGCGCAGCCGTACGGCCAAGGAGGCGGAGGGCGCCCGGATCAAGCTGGAGGAGTACTTCACCGACCTGATCGCCCACAAGGAGAAGAACCCGGGCGACGGGCTGCTGGACGAACTGATCGAGGAGCGGCTGCGGGCCGGCGCCCTCGCCCATGACGACCTGGTCAGGCTCGCCATGATCCTGCTGGTGGCCGGCCATGAGACCACCGCCAACATGATTTCGCTCGGCACCTTCACGCTGCTCGAACACCCCGGGCAGCTGGCGCAGCTGAAGGCCGAGGAGGGCCTGATGCCGACCGCCGTCGAGGAGCTGCTGCGGTTCCTGTCCATCGCGGACGGCATGCTGCGGGTGGCCAAGGAGGACATCGAGATCGGCGGACAGCTCATCCGCGCCGACGACGGCGTCCTGTTCCCCACGTCGCTGATCAACCGCGACGAGGCCGCCTATCCGTCGCCGGACGAGTTGGACCTCGACCGTTCCTCCCGCCACCACGTGGCATTCGGCTTCGGCATCCACCAGTGTCTGGGGCAAAACCTCGCCCGCGCCGAGATGGAGATCGCGCTGCGCTCGCTGTTCACCAGGATCCCGGACCTGCGGCTCGCCGTCCCGGCCGCCGAGGTCCCCTTCAAGCCGGGCGACACACTGCAAGGAATGATCGAACTGCCGCTGGCCTGGTAGCAGCCAGGACGGCAGACGAACGAAAGGGGTCCGGGATGCGGATCACCATCGACACCGACACCTGTATCGGCGCCGGCCAGTGCGCCCTGACCGCACCGGGAGTGTTCACCCAGGACGACGACGGTTTCAGCGCCCTGCTGCCCGGCCGTGAGGACGGCGCGGGCGACCCGCTGGTGCGAGAGGCCGCCCGTGCCTGCCCCGTGCAGGCCATCACGGTCACGGACGACTGAGCCACCACCTTCGCGGACGACCCGGCTGACGCGCGCGGCTCCCGGCTGACACCCGGCGCCCGCGGCGCGCCCGGCACCCTCCGCCCTCCTTCTTGTCCCTACGGCATCCACCCCATCCGCTACCGCAGCACCCCTTGTGTGACGGGCAGTTCGAGTACTCCGGTGTCCTCGGGCGTACTGCTGACCGTCACCGGCTTCTCCCCTCGATTGCCCGCATAGGCGTCGTCGCTCGCGGCGAGGACGAAGCGCAGTCGGTGCCCCGGCTCGTATCGGTGCACGATGCCCGGCAGTTCCACGGTGAACCTCCGGGTCACATCGGTCACCCGGGCCGGGGCCACCAACCGGTGCACCAGCGTCTTGCTGCCGTCCGGCGCGACGTCGTAGAGCTTGGCGAAGAGGACCAGCTTGTCGGCCGCGTCCGAGGAGCTCTGCACCCGCTCGGCCTGCGGGGAGGAAACCTTCAGCGTCACCTCGGGCGCACCCACCACATCCACCGGTCCGCCCGCCACCGGCGCCGATGTCCAGTCCAGATAGGTGCCCCTGGCGTCGTACGGCGCCGCGTCCGGCAGGCCGAGCAGCCCGGTCAGCGAACTCTCCGAGTGGCTGGTGGCCATCCGCAGATTGCGGTACTCCCGGCTGCCGCGCGCCACCTCGCTGCGACGGCCGACGAGCTTGCCGTCCCCGGAGAGGTACAGCCGCCGGCTGCCGCCCACCGGGAAGCGGGGCGAGGTGGCGTAGGCGGACCCGCCGGCCGCCCAGTCCCGGTAGTACGCGAAGGCCGGGCCGGTGCCGGTCGCCGTCCGGTGGCGCAGATACCGGTCGAACCACGCAAGGATCCGCCGCCCGGCATAGCTGCTGTCCAGGTTGCCCTGCGCCAGGTCGAGTTCGCCCTGCGCCGGCTTCTTCATCCCGCCGCTGTGGCCCCAGGCCTGCCAGATCATCTTGGCCGGGGTGCCCTGTGCGGCCAGGGACCGGTAGGTGGCGGCGGCCTCGTTGAGGTTGAACAGGGTGTCGTCCTGGCCCTGGACCAGCAGCGTCGGCGCCTTGACCGACGCCAGGTACGAGACCGGGGAGACACTGCGCGCGTAGGTGAGCACGGCCCGGGTCCGCTCGGCCGGGTATCTGCCGGAATCCAGCAGCCGCTTGGTGTCGCAGGCCCGCGCGACGAAGTGCAGACAGCCGGCACCGCCGGTCCGTGACGGGTCGAGGCCCGGATGCAGCAGCCCCTGCGCCTCGCCGATCAGGAAGAACCCGTCCGTCCACTGCCACTTGTACGCACCGGGCAGCGGTCCGGTGACGCCGTGCGTGCGGCCGGCGTTGTTGGGGTCGAGGGAGTAGGAGAGGTCGTTCCAGGTGATGAGCGGGACCAGCGCGTCGACCCGGTGGTCGACCGCGGCGGTGGCCAACTGGACCGCCCCGCCGTAGGACCCGCCGATCATGCCGACCCGCGGATCACCCGCCCCGTCCATGGCGACGTAGTCGATACGCGTCCCGTCGTCGGCCGTACGGGCGCCGGCCAGCAGGTCGACCAGCCCGCTTGCCGCCTGGCCGTCGATCCTGGGGTCGTCGAGGGAGATCGGGCAGCCGGTCTTGCCGAAGCCGAGTCCGGAGTAGGCCAGGGCCGCATAGCCGCGGGCGGCGAAGGCCTTGGCGAGGGCGTCGGTCGGGCCGTCCGCCTTGTTGCCGCCGAAGCCGTTGGTGGTCAGCACGGCGGGCGCCGGGTGGGCGGCGTCGGCGCCGGCCGGGCGGTAGACGTCCGTGTCGAGGGTGCACTTGCGGTCACCGGCCCGGACGGTGACCTTCAGCGCGGTGACGGTGTACGGGTCGGCGGCGGCGCCCGCGGGGGCGCTCAGGACGAGGGGGGCGGCGAGGGCGGAGCCGGCCAGCAGGGCGAGGGACATGCGGAGTACGGGGCGGGACCCGCCTCGGGACACGCTGGGCACGAAGACCTCCACACACGTCGTACCAACCAGTCGGTAGCGGCGCGCTCATGCTGTGACACGAGTAATGGGATGTCAACGGACCTGACGCGAGTCTCTGTTAGGACGTCAGTTCAGCGCCGTCTCCCGGGCGGTGCGGTGCGATCTGCGCGTCAAACCGCCCTGACAGGCGTCTTCATGACGGTGCATCAGCTCAAGCCTTGGTGACCGGTGCGCCCCGGGACGGGCGGCCGTCGATGGCGCGCAGCCGGTCGCCCACGGCGATACCGGCCATGCCGCCTGCTCACACCGTCGCCGGCCCCTCGAAGGTCAGCGTGCCGGCCGTCGCGTCCAGCTCCCCGCGGACGCCCAGCGGCATGGTCAGCGCGGACTCGCCGTGCCCGAAACCGAACTCCTCGGCCACCGGCACCCCGAGCCCGCCCAGCCGGTCCACCAGCACCGCGCGCACCTGGTCGTAGGGACCGCAGCGGGCCCAGGAGCCGAGCACGATGCCGGCCACACCGTCCAGCCAGCCGCCGCGCAGGAGTTGGGTCAGCGCCCGGTCGAGGCGGTACGGCGGCTCCCCGATGTCCTCCAGCAGCAGGAGGCCGCCCGCCGCGCCGCGCCTGGCCCGCGGCGTGCCCAACTCGGTGGCGAGCATGGTCAGACAGCCGCCGAGGGTGATCCCGCGGGCCCGTCCGGGCACCAGTGGCCGGGCGGACGGCGCTACCAGGGCCTGGACGGTCTCCGGTGCGAAGAGGGTGCGCCGCAGATGCTCGCGGGTGGCGTCATCCTTGAGGAAGACCTCACCCGCAACGGCCGGCCCGTGCAGGGTGGACACCCCGGCGCGCACCGCGAACGCCTCGTGCAGCACCGTCACATCGCTGAAGCCGATCAGCGGTTTGGGCGCCGCCGCCCGGATGGCCTCCCAGTCCAGCAGCTCGACCATCCGCTGGGCGCCATAGCCGCCCCGTGCCGCGAACACCGCCTTGACCCGGGGGTCGCACCACGCCTCCTGGAGGTCGCGGGCCCGCTCCTCGTCGGAGGCGGCCAGGTAGCGCAGGGTGGTGTGGGTGTCCCTGGCGTGGGGCGCAGCGACCGGGTCGAGGTCCCAGCCCCGCAGGACGTCCAGCCCGCGGTCCAGCCGCTCCGGCGCGAGGGGACCGCTGGGCGCCACCACCGCCACCCGGTCGCCGGGCCGCAGCCGCGGCGGCCGGACCGGCTCCGCCGCCGTCATCCGCGCAGCTCCAGCACCGGGACATCGCTCCGGGCGAGGCCGAAGGCCTGGGCGTAGAGGGAGAGTTCGGCCTCCACGGCGCGCACGATGGTGTCCGCCCGGCGGAATCCGTGCCCCTCCCCGGCGAAGGCCAGATAGGCATGCGGTATACCCCGCCCGGCGACCTCGGCGAGGAAGCGTTCGCACTGCACGGGCGGGCAGATCACATCGTCCAGGCCCTGGAGCAGCAGGAACGGTGCGGCGATCCGGTCCGCGCGGTGCAGCGGCGAGCGCTCGCGGTAGCGGTCGGGCACCTCGGCGAACGGACCGACCAGCGATTCCAGATACTGCGACTCGAAGTCATGGGTCTCGCCGGTGGCCCAGCCGGTCAGGTCCAGGATCGGATAGCTGATGGTGCCGCAGGCGTAGAGGTCGGTGGCGGTCAGCGAGGCGGCGGCGGTCCAGCCGCCGGCGCTGCCGCCGCGGATGGCCAGCCGGGCGCGGTCGGCGGTGCCCTCGTCGGCCAGGGCGGCGGCGACGGCCGCACAGTCCTCGACGTCCACCACACCCCACTGGCCGCGCAGCCGCTCGCGGTACTCCCGGCCGTAGCCGGTCGAACCGCCGTAGTTGACCTCGGCGATACCGATGCCCCGTGAGGTGAAGTACGCGATCTCCAGGTCGAGCACCAGCGGGGCATGGCCGGTGGGGCCGCCGTGTGCCCACACCACGAAGGGCGGCAGCTCGCCGTCGGGTCCCCGGTGGTCGGGGCTGTGCGGCGGATAGATGTGGGCGTGGATGTCCCGCCCGTCGGGGCCGGTGAAGGTACGGCTCTGCGGCCGGGGGTGGTAGGCCGGGTCCAGGACGTCGGCGTGCCGGCAGGCGATCACCCGGGTGCGTCCGGTGCAGGTGTCCAGCTCGACGATCTCGTACGAGCTGTGCGGGCCGGCGGCGATGCCCAGGACGCGGCTGCCGTGCACGGCGAGGGTGGGCGCCCATTCCGTCCACGGGCCCGCGGAGTCGACGAGTTCGCCGCTCACCGGGTCGAGGATGCCCAGGGTGGTGGAGCCGCGGCCGTGGATCACCGCGAGGGTGCCGTTCTCCAGGGGCAGGAACCAGCGCTGCCCGACGTTCCACAGCGGCCCGCCGAACTCCTCCTGCCGGGACGGGCACAGGCCGTGGCTCGCCACCACGCCGTCGTCCTCCCCCGGCCTCGGCGCCTCCCCCGCACTCGGCCTGGCTCGCGCGGGGCGCCCCCCACCGTCGGGATCGATCCGCCGCACCTCCCACCAGCCGCTGAGGTCCGAGACGAAGAGCAGCGAGCCATCGGCCGCCCACTCGATCTGCGCGACGGACTCGCCGCTCGCGCCGCCGTCCGCCGCGCCGGTGCCGAGGTCGCCGACGAGCGGCCGGATGTCCTCGAACTCGCCCCTGCCGGTGATCCGGGCCACCATCACCAGCGTGCCGTCCCAGGGCATCAGGGGGTGGTCCCAGGCGAGCCATGCGGCGCGTCGCCCGTCCGCCGAGATCCGCGGCCCGGTCACGAAGCGGTGCCGGTCATCGCTCAACTCTCTTACGGAGGCGCGGTGTTCGGCGGCCGAGCCGTCGAGCGGCACGGCCGCGATCACCCTGCGCACGTCGGTCGGCCGGTCGCCCGTGAACTCCTCCAGGACACACCACACCTCGCCGAGTTCCGGGCGCAGCACCGGATCGACCCAGCGCAGTCCGGCACCCGCGCCGGACAGCGGGGTGAGCGGGCGCGGGGCGTCGCCGCTGTCCGGCGTGCAGACGTACAGCCGCTGGTCGGCGAAGTTGCTGAAGACGACCAGCGGTCCGTGCTCGGTGACCGTGCCGGCCCAGGGCTGACCGCCGTACTCCAGCACCCGGCTGCGGACGTTCCAGGGCGCGGGCAGCACCGACTCCTCTGTGCCGTCCGGCCGCAGGCGGACCAGTGCCCGCCGGCCGCCCTCGGCGGGCCGCGGTTCCGTCCACCACACCTCGTCGCCGACCACACCCACAAAAGCCGGCCTGCCGTCGTGCGCGGCGACCGTCCGGGCGTCCATCGGGGACGCCCAGTTGCCGTACGGAGCTGTGGTCACCATGTGCAGTTCCTCTCCTCCACCGTCGGACGAGGCGCCGGCCGGTCAGACCGTGCGCAGGAAGTGATCGAGCACCCGGACGCCGAAGTGCAGTCCCTCGACCGGCACACGCTCGTCCACGCCGTGGAAGAGCGCCTGGTAGTCGAACCCCTCGGGCAGTTTGAGCGGCGAGAAACCATAGCCGGTGATGCCCAGCCGGGAGAACTGCTTGGCGTCCGTGCCGCCGGACATGCAGTAGGGCACGACATGGCCGTCGGGGTCGAACCGCTCGATCGCGGCCCGCATCGCGGCATAGGCCGGGGAGTCGACCGGGGCCTGCAGCGCGACCTCGCGGTGGTGATATTCCCAGCTCACGTCGGGTCCCGTGAGCTCGTCCATGGTCGTACGGAACTCCGCCTCGCCCTCGGGAACCACCCGGCCGTCCACATGGGCGACGGCGGATCCCGGGATCACATTGACCTTGTAACCGGCCGACAGCATCGTCGGATTGGCGCTGTTGCGGACGGTCGGCTCGACCAGCTTGGCGGCCGGGCCGAGCTTGCCGAGCAGCGCATCGACATCGAAACGCGGCGAGTCGACATCCACCTCGACGGCGTGCAGCGCGGCGAGTTCGCGGAGGGCGGCCCGCACGGTCGGGGTGAGCCGGACCGGCCACTCGTGCTCGCCGATCCGGGCCACGGCCGCGGCCAGCCGGCTGACGGCGTTGTCGCGGTTGACCTTCGAGCCGTGCCCCGCCCGGCCCCGGGCGGTCAGCTTCAGCCAGGCCGTGCCGCGCTCCCCCGCCGCGATCGGGTACAGCTGCATCCCGCCGCCCGCATGGAAGGTGAAGGCTCCGGACTCGCTGATGCCTTCGGTGCAGCCCTCGAAGAGCTCGGCGTGCCGGTCGGCCAGGAAACCCGAGCCGTCCTCGGCGCTGGCCTCCTCGTCTGCGGTGAAGGCCAGCACGATGTCACGCCGCGGCCGCACCCCGCTGCGGGCCCACTGCCGTACGGCGGCGAGCACCATCGCGTCCATGTTCTTCATGTCGATGGCGCCCCGGCCCCAGACCACGCCGTCGCGGACCTCCCCGGAGAAGGGGTGCACGCTCCAGTCGGCGGGTTCGGCGGGGACCACGTCCAGATGGCCGTGCACCAGCAGGGCGTCGGCCCCGGGGTCGGTGCCGTCGATACGGGCGACCACATTCGTACGGCCCGCGCTGCGCTCCAGCAGCGTCGGCGTCAGCCCGGCCTCGGCCAGCCGCTGGGCGACGTACTCGGCGGCCGGCCGTTCCCGACAGGCGCCGTCACCGGCGTTGCCGGTATCGATCCGGATCAGTTCGGAGGTGAACCGCACCACCTCGTCGAGCGCCTGCCGGTCCACGCCGACGGCCTGCTCAGCTCCCGGTTCCCCGGCCTTCTCACGCTCAGCCATATTGTTCCTCCACGGCGGACGAGACGACGGTGGTGACCGCCTTGAAGCACCGGATGGCTTCGTACATGTCCTGACCGGTATACGCGACACGGCGCTCCCCCGTGCGCTCCACGCCGGGTACGCAGGTCGCCGCGCCCACCAGATGCTCGGCGTCGAACTCCAACTCGACCCGGAACGGCCCGCTCCGGGACGGTTCATGGCGCACCGCGAGCGCCGCCCCCTTGCAGGCCGCGGCCCGGATCTCGGCCGCCGTACGGGCCGGCGGCCGGCACACCGCCGCATAGCGCGACACATAGTCCTTGACCGCCACACCGGGCGCCTGCGGGGCGTAGCCCAGCGCGTCCTGACAGGTGCGGTCGTCGCCGGTGACCAGCACCACGGGTACGCCGTACTCGGCGACCACGAGGGAGTTGAGATGGCCCTCGCTGGCGCGGGTGCCGTCGACCCAGACACCGGTGAGGGTGTTGGCGAGGTAGGTGTGCGCGAGGACGCCTTCGGTGCCGGCCCCGGTGTGGTAGCCGACGAACGCGATGCCGTCGACATCACCGTGCTGCACGCCTTCGACCATGCTGAGTGATTTATGTCGCCCGGTGAGCATCTGCGCCCGCTCGTCGAGCTGTTCCAGCAGCAGATTGCGCATCGTCCAGTGCGCCTCGTTGACCAGTACGTCGTCGGCCCCGCCGTCGAAGAATCCGGCAATCGCCGCATTGACGTCGGAAGTGAACATATGGCGGCAGCGCTCCCATTGGGGGGTGCCGGGCAGCACGTCGGCGGGCCAGGTCACGCCGGTGGCGCCCTCCATGTCCGCGGAGATGAGGATCTTCACATTCACCAGTCCTGTCGCAGCTAGGAGGCGGTACGCACGATTCCTGACATCACTCGTTCACATCTCGTTCGGAGGGGCCGAACAGCCGCCCCAGCCTAACCAGGGCCGTCGGACTGACGCCCCGTCCGAGACCTTCCAGAACGGTTCCGTTGGCGGCGACATCACGGTTTCTTCGTCACAGCAACACGATTCCTTCCAACCGGAACCTGGGGGTACGCTCTTGTGGCGCCGCATCTCACACAGTTTCTGTCGCAAAGCGGAAGGACTTCTGACGGAATCCGTAAGGACTTCCGAACGAGTTCTGTCAGCTGCCGACGGCACGTGCCAGGTGGGGTAGAACAGGCTGGACCAGCTTCCCGCGCGATGAAACAGAGGCAGAATGGTGAGCGAAGCCCTCAACGACGCCTTACCGCAATGCGACATCCCGGCCGATAGCGAAGACGACCAACTCGCGATCCTGACCGAACTGATCGCGCAAACACTTTGCGATCGCAATCCAGGCTTCCGGGAAGTCATCGAACGTGGCGGTCACCAGCAGGTCACCCGCCTGATCGAGGAGGTACTTCGACGCGGCCGGCCGCTACCCGACAAGGTGCGCGCGATCATGCTGCGCACGGACACCGACATCCACCTCGTGGCGTCCGCACTGGGCGACTGTCTGGTCAGTGCACCGGGCGAGGCACCGGGCCTGCTGATCCCCGCCCAGCTCGCCGACGGCAAGAGCGGACGGGCCAGGCTGAAGGGCGTACTGCGGCATCGCGCCGCCGTGGTCGGTCATGCGGTGTCGCCGCACGAGGCCGCCGCGTCCGTGCGCTCCGCGTCCCGGCTATTGGATCTGGCCTCCCCGCACGACGGCCCCGAGGCCGGCGTGGTGTTCGTCGACGACCACCTCTCATCCCTCCTGCTCCTCCAGGACGAATCACTGTCCCGCACCCTGATAGCCCGCCATCTGAGCCCCCTCGCGGGACTGACGCCGGAGCGGTGCGAGCGCCTGGAGGCCACCCTGCTGGCGTGGCTCGGCGGCATGGGGGCTCCGGAGGTGGCCAAGGCACTCAGCATCCATCCGCAGACGGTGCGCTACCGGATGCGCCAGCTGGAGAAGCTGTTCGGGGCCCGCCTCCGCGACCCGCGGACCCGCTTCGAGATCGAGATGGCACTCCGCAGCCGCCAGCTGATGGCCGGCGCACGACGGCGGGGGGGGGGGGGCCCCCCCCCCCCCCCCCCCCCCCCCCCCCCCCCCCCCCCCCCCCCCCCCCCCCCCCGACCCCCCCCCCGCCCCCCCCCCCCC
>NZ_JBSHAW010000012.1:153438-177580 GCF_053611685.1 Streptomyces sp. NPDC054786
TGGCACTCCGCAGCCGCCAGCTGTGGGCCGGCGCACGCGGGCGGCGCGCGGCCGCCACCCGTCGCCCGCGCGCCGCCGCCACACCCCGCAAGGCCCTGCCGCGCCCCTAGAAACCACCCGCGTCCACCCCCGCGACATCCACTCCACGAACCCGTTCCCCCACCCGCATCCACCCCCACCCGCACATTCCTGCCCACCGTCCGATTTGTCGAAAGTCACACTCCCAGACGCCGCCCAAATACGGACATATCACCCCAACTGTCCGAGGTGTCCCACCCCCCGCCACGTATCGTCACCGTGACCCTTCAACCGGGACCCCGGCCGCAGCACGGCCGCGGAGACCCGGTGCAGCGTCGGTCGCCCGAGGCCGGCCGCCCCATAGCGGGCCTCCGATACACAGCGGGACAAGGACACCACCTTCATGCACGGATCACGCCTATCGACCTGCACGCGCCGCGGGCTGGCCGCGGCCGTGGCTGCCGGAGCACTGCTCACGGCACTCACCACGGCGACCTCGGCCTCGGCCAGCACCGCCAGCACGCCGGTGGGCGGCTCCAAGGTCGTGTGCAGCTCGCAGAAGCCGGGCCTGGCGCCCGCCCTGTCCCAGGACATCGCCGACGCCCTCCACGGGCGCGAGGGCGCCTCGGCGCTGGCGATCTACGACCGGCACACCCACACCCGCTGTGAGTTCAAGGCCGGCACCCACTTCGACTCGGCGAGTGTGGTGAAGGTCACCGTGCTCGGGGCCCTGCTGCGGCAGGCCCAGGAGGCGCACCGCGGGCTGACCCCGCACGAGATGAAGCTGGCGAAGGCCATGATCACCAAGTCGGACAACGCCTCGACGTCCGCGCTCTGGCACCAGATCGGTCCCGCCGGCATCAAGCGCTTCCTGTCCCTGGCCGGTATGCGGCACACCGTCCCCGGCGCGGGCGGGGCCTGGGGCCTCACCCAGATCACCGCCGGCGACCAGCTCCAGCTGATGCAGCTGCTCACCACGGACAACACGGTGCTCACCGCGGCCTCCCGCGGTTACGCCCTCGACCTGATGCACCGGGTCGCCCCCGACCAGCGCTGGGGAGTTCCGGCCGGCGCCCCCGCCACGGCAGCCGTCCACGTCAAGAACGGCTGGCTGCCGCGCGACACCGGCGGCTGGCGGGTGAACAGCGTCGGCACCTTCACCGGCAGCGGTCACGACTACGGCATGGCCGTCCTCTCCACCGGAAACCACACCATGGGCTACGGCGTGGACACCGTCGAGGGCACCGCCCGGGTCGTCCACCGCGATCTGACGCGGTGACGTCCGGCGGGCGGCACCGCCCCGGAAACGGCGCCTGAGGGCCGGCTCCGGGGGCGTTCCCTCAGCTCCGCGGCCGTCCGCCCCGCCGCAGCGTCCAGGCGCGCTCGCCCAGCAGCGCCATCGCCGCCGGGAGCAGGACACCGCGTATCACGGTGGCGTCGAGCAGCACCGCCAGTGCCATCCCCAGCCCGAGCATCTTGTACTCGACGGCCGACAGCGTGAGGAAGACCGTGAAGACCCCGGTCATGATGAGCGCTGCGCTGCTGACGACACCGGCGCTGCCGGCGATGCCCGACACGACGGCGTCCCGCGGCGCGGCGCCGCCGAGCCGCCTCTCCTTGATCCGGCTCAGGATGAAGATGTGGTAGTCCATGCTGAGCCCGAACAGCACGATGAACATGAACAGCGGAAGCCAGCTGACCACGCCGCCGTAGGACGTGAAGCCAAGCGCCGATTCCAGATGGCCGTCCTGGAAGACCCAGACCAGCACCCCGTACGCGGCCCCGATGGACAGCAGGTTCAGCAGGATCGACACCAGCGGCAGCGTCCACGACCGGAAGACCACCATGAGCAGGACGAACGCCAGGGCGAGGATGAAGCCGAAGACCAGCGGTGTCCTGGCGGTGACCTGCCGGGCGAAGTCGTGCGGCATCGCGGTCTTCCCCGCGACGGCATAGCGGACGCCCGCCGGCGGGCCGAGGGTGGCCGGGAGCGCGCGTTCCCGCAGGGTGGCCAGGGCGCGATCGGCCGCCGGATCGGTGACGGCGCCCTCCAGCGGCACCCGGACCACCAGGGCACCGCCGACCGGCACCACGGTGATGGGCTCCCGGAGCGCTCCCCCGCTCGCGGCCGCCTGCCGGTGAAGACCGTCAACGGCCCTGCGTACCTCAGGGGTGTCCGCCGACGCCCCGTCCGGCCGGTCGACGACGACCCGCGCAGCGGTCGCCGCCCCGGGGAACACCCGCTGCATCTCCCGTGCGGCATCCACCGCGGCCGAGGCACCGGGCGGAAGGCTGGCCGTCACCGCCGCGTCCTGCAGCCGCATTCCGAGCGCCGGCAGTGCCATGGCCACGAGGACGACAGCCATCGACACGCCTGCCAGCAGGGGCCGTTGAACGGCCATCGCCGCCACCCGCCCCCAGACCTGCGACTCCCTCGGTATGACCCGTCGCCGGCCGAGCCAGGGGACGCGGGGCCTGTCGACCCGGTCGCCGAGGGCGGACAGCAGCGCGGGCAGCACCGTGACGGACCCGAGCACGGTCAGGCCGACCACCAGCACCGTGCCCACGGTCAGTCCCTTGAAGACATCCACACCGGTGAACAGCAGCCCCGTCATGCAGACCATCACCGTCACGCCGGATGCCACCACGGCGCGTCCCGAGGTGGCCGCCGTGATCCGCAACGCCTCGCGCAACTCGTGGCCGGCGGCCCGCTCTTCGCGTACGCGGCGCAGGGAGAACAGTGAGTAGTCGATGCCGACGGCCATCCCGATCAGCAGCACGATCGCCGAGGCCGCGCTGTTGAACGGCACCCACCGGCCCACCAGTTGAAGCAGTCCGAACGCGGCCGCCACGGTGGTCCCCGCCATCAACAGCGGGATCCCGGCGGCGGTCAGTGAGCCGAACACGACCAGCAGGATCAGCAGGGTGAGCGGGAGGGAGATCGTCTCGGCGTGCTGCAGATCGCCCTTGATCCCGTCATTGACGGCTTCGGAGAGACTGCCGTCCCCCGCCTGGAGGACCCGCACCCGGGGATGCCGCTTCTGCACCAGCGTGACAGCGTTCCTCGCCCGGGCCGCATGGCGGGCGAACCGTTCTTCCGGGCCCCGGACTTCAAAGGTGACGAGGCCCGAGCTGCCGTCCCGCGAGACCCACCGGCCGCCCTCCGCGCCCCGTGGTGAGCCGACATCCGTCACGGCCTCCCGGGCCCGGCGCAGCTCGGCCACCAGGTCCGCGGCGGCCGCCACCCGCCGTGTGTCCTGCGCAAAGCGGCGCCGGTCACCGGTATCCCGGCTCTGTATCAGCACGTTCTCCCGGTAGGAGTCGCCGCCGTGCCGGGCGTCGATCCGCTGCTGGGCGCGCCCGGCCTCCCCCGGATCGACGGCGGACGCGCCCTCTCCGGTGGTCATCGCGCCCGCCAGTACGGCGAGTACGACCAGCACCAGCCATCCGGCGACCGCCGCCGTGCGATGCCGTGCGGACCAGCCGGCGACGGCCGCGATCCGGCCCGGCCGCGACTTGCTCTTGGGCAGCATGAGCTGCTCTCCTCTACGTGGTGAATCGATCCTGTGGAACTCGCCGATGGCGAGGTGGTTCGTTTGCCGTTCGTGGGCCGTCGAGTTGCCGCTCGACGGCCTACCGGCATACAGGGGCTATTCGACGTCCTTGAGGACCCTCTCGATCGTTCGGGTACGGCCCTGCAGATCCGCGACCTGACCGGTGATGGCTGTCAGCTCCCGCGCGATGCGCTCCTGCCCCTCGACAGCGGCACCGGCGAGCTTCCTGTACGCGTCCTCGCGCGCCAGCTGCGCCGTGGCCCGCCGGGTGATCGCGACCTGCCAGATGATCGTGACGAGAACGGCGGTCAGCAGGACGAAGATCCCGATGGTGCCGATGACTTCCTGCCACTGGTGATAGTTCATCACGGGGATCCCTTCTCGATGGTCAGCGTCTTCGCCGCAGTCGCAAGACACTCGGGGGTCAGGTGAACCGAGAAGGCGGTCACCTCGTAGAACTTCATCGCTTTCCCGTCGTCCGACACCTGTATCCGCGAGGAGACCAGACCGGCCGTCTCCAGCTTCTTCAGATGGACCTGCAGCAGCGCCCGGGAGATGCCCAGCTCACGCGCCAGTTGGCTGACATAGTTCGGCGCCGCCTGGAGCGCGGCGACCACCCGCATCCGATGAGGGTTGGAGAGCGTCGCCAGCAGGCGAACGAGTTCATCGCCGGTCGGCGTCGGGTCTCTCACGGCAGACTCACACTCCAGCACATGCCAACTTACGTTAGCATGTGCCGAGTTATGCGGGCAGGTGTTCCGGACCGAAGGTACGACTAAGCACCCCCCAGGGTGACCGGCCCCCCGAACGGCCCCGTGCGGGGCGGGAGTGGCGATATCAACGCCGGATCGAGGCAGTGCATCCGGTGGGCCGAGAGGTGTCACGCCGCCGGCCCACCGCCACACCGCACTCTGGGAGGAACTCGGTGCCAGGCCGCGTCAAGGCAGACCTCAAGGGAGTTCCCGAAACGGCGTTGTGGACGCTCTATCACCGCGCCGCCGAAGCCGCCCGCCCGGACACGGTGCTGCCCGATCCACGCGCCGTACAACTCCTCACCGAAGTGGACTTCCCCTTCGTGGAACGGCTGGGCGGCACCCGGCCATGGCTGGCGCAGGCCATTGCCCTCCGGGCCCTGGGATTCGACCGGGTGGTGCGGGCATTCCTCGCCGCCCACCCGGACGGCACCGTGATCGCTCTCGGCGAGGGCCTGGAGACACAGTTCTGGCGGGTGGACAACGGCCGGGCCCACTGGGTCACCGTCGACCTCACCGACCCGCTGGCGCTGCGCCGGCGCGTACTGCCGCACGGGGATCGGCAGCGGCTCATCGCCTGCGACGCCCGCAACACCCAATGGATGACGGGGATCGACGCCGCACGCGGTGTGCTGGTGACCGCGCAGGGCTTGCTGATGTATCTCCAGCCCGCGCAGGTGACCCAGCTGATCGCCGCCTGCGCCGAGGCGTTTCCCGGTGGCTCGATGGTGTTCGACACCGTGTCGCGGCGCTTCAGCGCCCGCACCCGCACCGGCGCCAAGGGGCCCGGCGGCCATCGTCTGCCCCCGATGCCCTGGGGCATGGACGCGGTCGGGCGGGAGCAGCTGCTCAGCGCCCATCCGGCCATCAGCGAAGTGGCCGAGGTTCCGCTCCCCGCGGGCCGTGGTGTCCTCGGCTATCTCGCGCCCCGCGCCGCGGCCCTGCCCCTGCTCCGCGGGGACCGCCCGCTCATCACCCGGCTGCATTTCGGTTCGGCGCCCGCCCGGCTCGCCCCTCGGCCCTGACAGACCGCGTGAGTGCAGCGGGCCGCACGGCTCCGACGGCTCGTGGGGATCTCACCCTTCCCGGAGAAACGCGTTCACCCGCTCCGCGGTCCGCTCGGGATACTCCCCGCTGATCGCGTGCGATGCCTCGGGCCAGACCTCCACGGTGCCGTCGTGCAACGTACGGGCCCGGGCCGCGGCCTGCTGCGGGTCGTGCACGATGCTCTTGCCGGCGATCAGTGCGAGCACGGGTACGCGCAGGGCGCGCAGCTCGTCATCGCCGGGCCTGGCCGGGGCCGGGAAGCTGACCTTGAAGTCCCGCATCCCCGAGGCGATCAGCCGGCCCTCGATGTGCTCGGCGGCGTTGTCGATACCGCCCGAGATCCAGCCCAGCAGCCGGTTGCGCAGCCCCGCCGGCATCCCCGGCACCACACTGCCCAGCGAGACCACGATCATCTTCCAGGTCAGCGGCGCGAAGGTGCTCGCCGGATCCAGTGCGATCACCGACGCGATCCGCCCGGGACGGTGGAGGGCGACCTGCACCGCCAGCCAGCCCCCGATCGACACGCCGAGCACATGCGCCCGGGGCAGGCCCAGTTGAGCGAGCATCTCGTCGATCCAGGCCGCCTGGTCGGCCCCGGATGTCATCGGCGCCGACTGCACACTGCAGCCCGGCTCACCGAGCCCGTCGACGGCGTACACGGGGCGTCCGCTCTTCATCAGCCCCGGCAGATTCGTCCGCCACAACGGGGTGCACGACTGCCGACCCGGCATCAGTACGAGCGGCACTCCCTCCCCCGTACCGAACCGGTACACCCGCACCGTCCCGAACGCGGTGTCCACGTTCAGCTGTGCGTCGGGCTCGGGCAGGGCGTCCATCGCCTCCCGGTACACCGCCGCGAACCGCTCGAACGCCTCCGCATCCCGGAAGGCCCCGATGCCTCGCCGGGCCCACTCCGGTCCGATGCGCGGCTCCGGAAAGCTGATGTCCACCATGCGCCCCATCCCACCACGGGCCCCGCCGGCCGCAGGGCAGTGGGGCGCGCACGCCGCTCAGTCCAGGGTCACCGGGAACCGCTCCTGGAGGCTGACCTCCAGCACCGGACAGCCCAGTTCCAGGACCTGGGAGACGATCCGGGCGCTCTCCTGGGGGCTTATGCCCGGCAGGATCTCCGGCAGCCTGCGGGCCAGGTCTCCGGCGCCGGGGATGTCGGTGTGCGGCGCGAAGGCGGGCGCAAGGCGTTCGTGTCCGGCGCCGCGCTCCTTGTTGCTCTCACCGGGTAACAGGCCGACGTCCGCCGCGAGTACGAGGATCCGTCCGGCGCCGGAACCCACCAGGGGGTACGCCCACCACAGCAGGTCCACCGGGCCGGTGCCGGCGGCGGCCATCCGGGCCCGGCCGGCCGTGGGACAGGACGCGCCGCCGCCCGACGAGGCCTGCCGGTCAGGGCTGTGGTGCTCCTCGAAGCCATGGCTCAGCTCGGGGCCGTGCGTGCGCTCACCCCACCCCTTGTCGCCGAGCGCACCCGTGACCGGCATCAGATCGACGGCGGGGGCGCCCACCGCCTCCTCACGGGCGGGCCCGAAGAGCCGGTGCGCACCGCTGCTCCAGTGGGAGATCCGGCCGTCCGCGTCCACCACCACGACCGCAAGCGGAATCCGTCCGGGCGCCGCGTCCCGGGGTGCGGCCGCCCGGGGCGCCGCGAGGGTCAGGTCGTCGCCGTTCAACAGGCCACGTTCCATGGGTGGTTGCTCCTTCGTACACCGACCGTGCACCACCCCCACCACGGTACGACCGCGGCACGGTGCGGCGGGCGGCATTCCCCGAAGAGGGAGTGCGTCCGCGCACCGTGCGCACCGTCCGCCGCAGCCGTCGCGAAGAGCTCAGTCCTCGTGCCCCAGCTGGAGGTCGCGCTCCGTGCGGCCGCCTCCCGCCATCCGCAGGACGGTGGCCACCGGCGGGTATCCGGCGGCGATGACGGTGTACTCGCCGGCCGACAGATCCACGAAGCGGAACAGCCCGTCGGGGCCGGTGGTCGCGGTGTCGACGACATTGCCGGCGGCGTCCAGGAGGGTGACCCTGGCATCCTCGACGGGGCGGCCGCCGCCGGCCCGTACGGTCCCGCGCAGCACCGCACCGCCGGCGAGCTCGACGTCCTGGCGGGTCTCCCGCGACGCCTGCACGGTCACCGGCAGTGCGGCGGGGCGGAACGCGGGGGCGCTGGAGGCGAGCGTGTACTCACCGGCCACCAACTCCCCGATGACATAGCCGCCTTCGCGTCCGCTGCGGGTGGTGGCGACGACCTCGCCGCGGACGTCGGTGAGGGTGACCATGGCATCGCGTACGGGCGTGCCGTCGGCGGTGGTGACGGTGCCCGCGAGGCGCCCCGCGCCGCCGAGCACGACGTCCAGCTCGACCGGCCGTTCGCCGACGGTGACGCTGACGGCCTGCGGCTGGTGCCCGCCGGCCGCCGCGATCAGCACATACGAGCCGGCGCCCGGCGTGCTCAGCGCATACCGCCCGTCGTCGCCGGTGGCGCCGCGGCCGACCTGGCGGCCGGCGACGTCGATGAGGGTGAGCGCGGCACGCGGCACGATGCTGCCGTCGTGGTGCTGGACGGTGCCGCACACCGGGACGCCGGCCGTGACGGTGGGGTGTCCGGTGGAGGCGTAGCCGTGTGCACGGGGATACGTCGGTTGGCTGCCATGGGAGTGGGGGGCGGTCGCGTCCGCAGCGGAACGTGCCGGGGGTACGGCGGCGGGGTCGGCCGGATCGCCGTACGGGGCCTGCGGGGTCGGGGAGGCCTGCGGAGCAGGAGAGGCGTGGGACACCAGGGGTTTCTCTTTCAGGAAGAAGGCGAGCACAAGGCCCAGGACGAGGACCGGCACGAGGTAGAAGAAGATCCCCGGCATGGCGTGCGCATACGCGGCGACATAGCTGTCGCGCAGCGAGGCGGGCAGTGCGCGCACCAGTTGCGGGGTGATCGACTCCGGGTCGGGCAGCCGCGCCGACTCCGGCAGCCGGTCGCCGAGTTGGCGGGCCAGCCGGTCGGCGAAGAGGGTGCCGAAGATGGCCGCGCCGACGCTGCCGCCGATCTGCCGGAAGTAGTTGGTGGCGCTGGTCGCGGTGCCGAGGTCGGCGGTGCGTACGGAGTTCTGCACGGCGAGCACCAGCACCGGCATGACGAAGCCGATGCCGAGGCCGAGGATGCCCATCCAGAGGCTGTAGTCCTCGCGCGGGGTGTCCTGCTGCATCCGCGACAGCAGCCACATCCCCACCGCGGCCGCCGCGCAGCCCAGTACGGGAAACACCTTGTAGTGCCCGGTGCGGCTGATGAGCTGGCCGGAGACGATCGAGGCGAGGACGATGCCGCCCATCATGGGCAGCATCAGCAGCCCGGACTCGGTGGCCGTGGCGCCGTCGACCATCTGCAGGAAGGTCGGCAGGTAGCTGGCGGCGCCGAAGAGCGCCACACCGACGACGGCGCCGATCAGGCCGGTGAGATTGAAGATCGAGTCGCGGAACAGCCGCAGCGGGATCAGCGGTTCGGCGGCGAAGTGCTCGACGGCGACGAACAGCAGGGCACAGCCGAGCGCACCGGCCCCGAGGCCGAGGACGACCCGCGAGTTCCAGGCGTACTCGGTGCCGCCCCAACTGGTCAGCAGGACCAGGCAGGTGGAGAACGCGGCGAGCAACAGCGCCCCGGCGACGTCCAGTCGGGCGCGGCGCGCGGGCCGGGGCAGCTTCAGCACGCAGGCGATGACGACGAGCGTCAGCGCGCCGAACGGGACGTTGAGGTAGAAGCACCAGCGCCAGGAGGCGTGGTCGGTGCAGAAGCCGCCGATCAGCGGCCCGGCCACGGAGGCGAGGCCGAAGGCGGCTCCGATCAGGCCCAGGTAGCGGCCGCGGGCCCGCGGCGGGACGACATCGGCGATGATCGCCTGGACGCCGATGATGAGGCCGCCGCCGCCGACGCCCTGGACGGCCCGGAAGATGATCAGTTCGTCCATGGTCCGCGACCAGCCGGCCAGCGCCGAGCCGACGGTGAAGACGAGGATGGCGAAGAGGAAGACGGGCTTGCGGCCGAAGAGATCGCCGAGCTTGCCGTAGAGCGGCAGTCCGATGGTCGAGGCGAGGAGGTAGGACGTCACCGCCCAGGACATCTCGCCCAGGCCGTGCAGCTCGCCGACGATCTTGGGGAGCGCGGTGGCGACGATCGTCTGGTCGAGGGCCGCGAGCAGCAGGGTCAGCATCAGGCCGACGAAGACCATGCGGACCCGGCGGGGGCCGAGCGGCACCGGGGCACCGGGGGCGGGGCCCTGCGGTTTGTCGTTCGCGGCCGGAGCCGTTGTCGCGCCGGGGACGGGCGGACCGATCCACTCGACCCGCTCGCTCAGGATGGTCCCACCCACGTGCTGCTCCCCTCGTCACGCCTGTTGCCGCCCAATTTCTCGCATTGGGCGACAACACCGATCAACCGCGGCGAAAGGGTGCGTGCGGGGTGGGAAGGGGCATCAAGTACGTTGCCCGGGGCGCCTATTGGGCTCCCATCAGGGCTTTCCGTACAGAAGCGTTCCGGTGGCCCGGACACTTCGACCCACCGGAAACCACCCGAACCGGTGAGTGTGAAGGCATGCGCTCAGGGTGACGGGCGTGATCGCCGATCACTTCGCCACGTGGGCGGCGAGATTGTCCAGCAGGCTGTCGTAGATCCGGCCGAGCCCCTTGGGGGCGAAGGTCCGCTCGAAGAAACCGCCGATACCGCCGGCGCCTTGCCAGGTGGTGGTGACGACGACCTTGGCGCGCTTCTCGCCGGCCGGGGTGACGACCCAGGTGGTCACCATCGAGGAGTTGCGGTCCTTCTCCACGAGCTGACCGTCGGTCGGCTCGTCGACCTCCAGCAGGCAGTCGCGCACCCGCTTGCTCGTGGCCTGGAGCTTCCAGTGGACGAGGGTGCCCTTGCCGTCGCCGCCCTCACGGACCTCGTACTCGCTGAAGTGCTCGGGCAGCAGCTGCCGGCGCGTGCCGGAGTAGTCGGCGAGCGCGTCGAACACGTCCTCCGGGTCTGCCGCGATCTCGCGCTCCGTGATGGCCTCGACCTGACCCATGTGTGTGTTCCTCCAGTACTCGACTGCCGGTCCTGCGATGCGCCGCCAAGCCAACCACCCCACGGCGGCGCGCCCAAATTCAGGGCCGCCGAGCCTCAAGGGAACATGTGTTCTATTATGGCGCCGGGGGGCTCTGCAGGATCCAGAAGGAGGCCCGATGCGCTGGGACAATCTCGGCGAAAGCCCGTCCGCGCTGTTCGGTACGGACGTCGTCAGCCGGACGATCGACACCCCCGAATTCCGTGGGATCACCTTCCATGAAGTGCGCGCCCGCTCGATCGTGAACCGCGTGCCCGGCGCCTCGCGGATGCCGTTCGAATGGACCGTGAATCCCTACCGGGGGTGCAGTCATGCCTGTGTGTACTGCTTCGCGCGCAAGACGCACAGCTATCTCGACCTGGACACCGGGCAGGACTTCGACTCGCAGATCGTGGTGAAGGTCAACGCCCCCGAACTGCTGCGCCGCGAGCTGGCCGGGCGGCGCTGGCACGGTGACCACATAGCCATGGGCACGAACGTCGACTGCTATCAGCGCGCCGAGGGCCGCTACGGCCTGATGCCCGGCATCATCACGGCGCTGCGCGACTACGCCAACCCCTTCTCGATCCTCACCAAGGGCACGCTCATCCTGCGGGACCTGGCGCTGTTGCAGCAGGCCGCCGAGGTCACCGACGTCGGCATCTCCGTCTCCGTCGGCTTCCTGGACCGCGAACTGTGGCGCACGGTCGAGCCCGGCACGCCCGCCCCCGAGCGCCGGCTGGACGTGGTGCGTACGCTCACCGCGCACGGCATCCCGTGCGGTGTGCTGATGGCGCCGGTGATCCCGTTCCTCGGGGACGCACCGGAGCAGCTGCGGGCCACGGTGCGCGCCATCGCCGAGGCCGGGGCCGGCTCCGTCACCCCGCTCGTGCTGCATCTGCGGCCCGGCGCCCGTGAATGGTTCATGGCGTGGCTGGAGCACCACCACCCGCATCTGGTGCGGCGTTACCGGACGATGTACGGGGACGGCGCCTACGCCCCCACGTGGTACCAGCGCCGCATCACCCGCCAGGTCCATGAGTTCGCCGCGGAGTACGGCATCGGGCCCTCCCGCCCCGGTGCGGGCCGCAAGATCCCACCGGCGGACGCCGGCCCAGGACCGGCCGCTGCACCCCTCGGCGACGGGCCCCACGCGCCCGCGGAACCAACCCAGTTGACCCTGATCTGACCCGGCCGGAGCGGTCAGGCCGAGGGGGCCGGAGCCGCCGCCAGGGCCCGCGCCGGACGGTTGCGCGCCGCCGTCCGGACCCTGATCCGCTCGTCGATGACGGCGAGCCGCTCGCACCGGGGGCGACCGCGACGGCCCGTACGCCGCGTGCCGCCGGCTCCACCGCACGGGAAAACTCCTTGACGGGCCTCCTACCCTCTCCTGCATGGAGGGGTCTGATGAACGGAGCCGGGCACAGCCACCGCACCGTGTACGCGTACGGGAGATGGCCGAGGCCGATGTCGACGCGGTCTCGGCGGTACGGGTCCACGGCTGGCAGGCCGCGTATCGGGGGCTGATGCCGCAGGCGTATCTGGACACGATGAGCGTGTCGGCGGATGCCGAGCGACGGCGGTCGTGGTTCGCGCGCCGGTCGCCGGAGGTGTCGGAGCTGGTGGCCGAGCGGGACGGTGAGGTGGTCGGCTGGGCATGCGTCGGACCGGCCCGGGACCCCGATATCGCCCCGGGGGCCGAGGAGTTGCCCGCACCGCCGCCGACCGCGGGTGAGCTGCTCGCCCTCTATGTGGCGCCCGCCCTGATCGGCACCGGCGTCGGCCGTGCCCTGATGGCCGCCGGCACCGCCCGCGCACGGGCGAGCGGCTACCGCGCGCTGTATCTGTGGGTGGTTCGCGGCAACACCCGCGCCCAGCGGTTCTACGAACGGGCCGGTTTTGTGCCGGACGGGGCCGAGGAGGCGTTCGAGGTGGGCGGCCGCAGCGTCCCGGAGCTGCGCTACCGGCGCTCGCTGACGCCGGAACCGGAACCGCCGCCACCGGTCCCCTCACCCCGCTCGGAGCCCTGACCCCGATCGCCGGCTCCCGCGCCGTCCGGCCCGTCCTCCGTCACCTCGGGTCCGGCCTGCGCCGTCACGTCCTCGTGCACCCCCAGCCGCGCCAGTGACGCCGCCGCAGCGGCCGCCAGCCGGGGATGGGTGACGGCTGCGGTGAGCGTGGGAACCGCGCGCCGGTCGCCCAGCGCGCCCAGCCCCTCGACACAGGCGAGCGCCACCCGCCAGTAGGGGTTGTGCGGGGTCAGCAGCCGCTCCAGGGTCGCGATCAGCGCGGGTACGGACTGCGGTGCACGGAGTTCGGCGAGCAGCCGGACCGGGTGCAGGGCGTAGGCGGTGCGCAGCGGATTGGTGGCGAGTGCGGCGGCGGCACGGGCGGTGCGGGGGTCACCGAGGCGGCCCAGGGCGTGCGCGGCGGTGGCGCAGCGCACCGGGTCGCGGTAGTTCAGTAACAGGACGAGCGTCTCGAAGGCCCGCTTGTCGCCGGCGCAGCCGAGGATGAAGGCGGCGATCTCCCTGGCCCACAGCGGACGTTCGACGGCGACCAGCATCCGGGCCAGTTCTTCCCGCCCGGCCGGGGTGCTCTTGCGGGCCAGCCCCAGCAACCGTTCGTAAGCGACCAGATCCTGTGGGGAGCGGAGTTCGGCGCGCACCCGGTCCGTCAACTCGTGGAATTCCTCTTCCATTTGCCGATCCCCTCCCACCGGGCCGCCCCGGTTCCCGCGACGTGGCCTGCACCACAGCCTAATGACCCCCGCTACCCCTGGCGCTCTGGTTACTCACCGGTTAACCTGCTGGAACGAGCAGCACCACTGCTCGGGCGGCCTGGTGACGCAGCCGCCACAGAGTGAAGTCGGTTCGGCACCGCACAGCACGACCTCAGTACGGAGAACACGGCACGGCCCCGGGACAGGGCCCGCCGCGCCTCCCGCTCCGCCGGCGCTCCCGCAGCGCTGCGGCTCCCGCGGCTCACCGCCGCTTCTCTGCCGCTGCGCAGGCCAGGTATCGCGCCGCGCGGATACCCCTCAGTCGTCACTTCTCCCCTGTATTCAGGGGAACACCCTCAGGAGTCTCGCGATGGGCCCTCAGTCCACCCCTGATCTCTCAACTGAACCCTCCCCCCTGTCCCTTTCCACCGTCGCCATCGTCGGCCTGGGCACCATGGGCACCGGTATCGCCGAGGTGCTGGCGCGGGCCGGCCGCGAGGTCATCGGTATCGACACCGACGAAGCCGCGGCCCGGCATGCCGTCTCGGCCCTCGAAGCCGCCACCGCCCGCGCGGTGCAGCGCGAGCGGATCACGGAGCGGGAGCGGCAGGACATCCTGGCCCGGTTCCGTACCTTCACCGATGTGCAGGCCGCCGCGGACGCCGATCTCGTCATCGAGGTGGTGCCCGAGGACTACGAGCTCAAGCGGCAGGTCTTCGCCGAGCTGGACGCCGTGGTGCGGCCGGAGACCATCCTGGCCACCGGTACCAATGCGCTGTCCGTGACCCGGCTGGCCGCCGACTCGCAGCGCCCCGAGCGAGTGCTCGGCGTGCACTTCTTCAACCCCGCACCGGCCATGAAGCTGGTCGAGGTCGTCTCCTCCGTGCTCACCGCGCCGACCGCGGTCGCGGCCGTCACGGAGCTCGCCCACCACCTGGGCAAGGACCCGATCGCGGTGGGTGACCGCCCCGGCTTCGTCGCCGATGGCCTGCTGTTCGGCTATCTGAACCAGGCGGCGGCGATGTACGAGGCCAAGTACGCCACCCGCGAGGACATCGACGCCGCGATGCGGCTCGGCTGCGGTCTGCCCATGGGCCCGCTGGCGCTGCTCGACCTGATCGGCGTGGACACCGCACGCACGGTCCTGGAGGCGATGTACGCCGACTCCCAGGACCGGCTGCACGCCCCCGCGCCGATCCTCGGCCAGCTGACCGAGGCGGGGCTGACCGGCCGCAAGGCGGGCCGCGGCTTCTACACGTACGACGCCCCGGGCAGCAGCACGGTCGTGCCGGACGCGGAGAGCCCGGCGGCCGCCGATGAGCTCGCCGGCGGGCGTACGGTCACCGGCGTCGGCGTGGCCGGTTCCGGGACGATGGCCAGCGGTATCGCGGAGGTCTTCGCCAAGGCGGGCTTCAAGGTCGTGCTGGCCGCCCGCAGCCTGGAGAAGGCGGAGAAGGCCAAGGCCAGGATCGCCAAGTCGCTGGGCCGCTCCGTGGACAAGGGCCGGATGAGCGCCGAGGCCCGGGACACCGCGCTGGCGGCGATCACCCCGGCCGGTTCGCTGGACGCGTTCGCCGACGTGGACCTCGCGGTCGAGGCGGTGGCCGAGGATCTGGCGGTCAAGCAGGAGCTGTTCACGACGCTGGACAAGGTCTGCAAGCCGGGCGCCGTCCTGGCCACCACCACCTCGTCGCTGCCGGTCGTGGCCTGCGCCCGCGCCACCTCGCGCCCGCAGGACGTCATCGGGATGCACTTCTTCAACCCGGCGCCCGCCATGAAGCTGGTGGAGGTGGTGCGTACGGTCCTGACGGCAGACGATGTCCACGCCACCGTGCGGGCGGTCTGCACCAAGGTCCGCAAGCACCCGGTGGACTGCGGCGACCGGGCCGGATTCATCGTGAATGCGCTGCTGTTCCCGTACTTGAACAACGCGATCAAGATGGTCGAGGAGCACTACGCGACCCTGGACGACATCGACGCCGCCATGAAGCTCGGCGGCGGGTACCCGATGGGCCCGTTCGAACTCCTCGATGTGGTCGGCCTGGACGTGTCCCTGGCCATCGAGAAGGTGCTGCACGCCGAGTTCCGCGACCCCGGGCTGGCCCCGGCGCCGCTGCTGGAGCACCTCGTCGCCGCGGGCTGCCTCGGCCGCAAGACCGGCCGCGGCTTCCGTGAGTACGCCCGGCGCTGACGCGTGGCGGCACCCCGGCCCGGCCGGGGGAGGGTGGGGTGGACTGCTGGAACCTGACGGCGGTCCACCCCCGCTCACAGGGACAAGGGCTGCACCTCATGCCGCAGGCCGCGTAAATATGCAGTACCGTCCCCACATGTCCCAGCCCGCTCGCACGCAACCCTCAGACGCCCCCGACACCCCCACTCCCGGTACCCGTCGGGCGGCTGCGCAACGGCTCAAAATGCGCCGCGAATTGTCGGCGGCGGCGATGGAACTGTTTGCGACCAAGGGCTATGAGGCGACGACGGTCGATGAGATCGCGGCCGCCGCGGGCGTCGCCCGGCGTACCTTCTTCCGCCACTTCCGCTCCAAGGAAGAGGCGATCTTCCCCGACCACGACGACACCCTCGTGCGCGCGGAGGCCGTCCTGGACGCCGCTCCGCCGCACGAGAACCCGCTGGACACGGTCTGCCGCGGCATCAAGGAGGTCATGCGGATGTACGCGGCCTCCCCGGCCGTGTCGGTGGCCCGCTACAGCCTGACCCGCGAGGTCCCCACCCTGCGTGAGGCCGAGATCGCTTCGGTGGCCCGCTACGAGCGGCTGTTCACCCGCTATCTCCTGGGCCACTTCGACGAGGGCGCACACCGCGAGGGCGACGACGACCCGCTGCTCGCCGAGGTCGCGGCGTCCGCCGTGGTCACCGCGCACAACCACGTGCTGCGGCGCTGGCTGCGGGCCGGCGCGGAGGGCGACGTCGAGGCACAGCTCGACCATGCCTTCGAGATCGTCCGGGAGACCTTCGGCGCCGGCATCGGCGCGGGCCGCACCAGCAGCGGGGAGAATCCCCCGGCGGCCGTCTCGCGCGAGGGCGAGGTGCTGGTCGCGGTGGCCCGCACGGACGCCCCGCTGGACGAGGTCATGCGCACCATCCGCAAGGCGATCAAAGAACGGAAGTAACGGCCTTCCGGCCGGAACCGGACACGAGCGCGGCCCGGCACCCAGGCACCGACCGGGCCGCGACACGGATGGCGTAACGCCCTCCCTGCGCACGCTGCGCACACCTCACCTTTCTTTGCGTGATCCGCACGCCTCCCATCGGGGCTCTTTCGCTCATGCGTGCCGCCTGAATGACATCTGAGAGAAATTCTTGGCACTCAGTGTCTTGTCGCCTGGCACGCGGTGTCATACGTTGAAGGTGTCCGGGCGGCCGGCGTGCTGAGAACCCACGCACGCCGGCTGTCCCACCAGCCCCACGTGGCTGGCCGCCCGGATGCCTGCGTCACAGGCACTTCCCAGCTGCCGCTGGGCACCGCGCTCACCAGCGCTGCCAGGCACCGCGGCCGACGGCTCTGCGATCCCCGCAGAGGCGACGGCAACGGAGCCACCCCGGCCGAACCGACGGCACCACCTCCGCACCACCCCCGACGTTCCCTCAAGCCGTTCCTCAACGCGCTTCGCCGGAGGCACACCGTGAACGAAATCCTGGACGCAATCGTTGCGCCTGACACCACCAGCGCCGACTTCGCCGCGCTGACCATCCCCGAGTCCTACCGCGCGGTGACCGTGCACAAGGACGAGGCCGAGATGTTCACAGGCCTGGAAACCAAGGAGAAGGACCCCCGCAAGTCGCTGCACATCGAGGATGTGCCGGTTCCCGAGCTGGGACCGGGCGAGGCACTGGTGGCCGTGATGGCCTCCTCCGTGAACTACAACTCGGTCTGGACCTCGATCTTCGAGCCCATCTCGACCTTCGCGTTCCTGGAGCGCTACGGCCGCCTCTCCCCGCTCACCAAGCGGCACGACCTGCCGTACCACGTCATCGGCTCCGACCTGGCCGGTGTGGTGCTGCGCACCGGGCCCGGCGTCAACGCCTGGGGCCCCGGCGACGAGGTCGTCGCGCACTGCCTCTCCGTCGAGCTGGAGTCCTCCGACGGCCACAACGACACCATGCTCGACCCCGAGCAGCGCATCTGGGGCTTCGAGACCAACTTCGGCGGCCTGGCCGAGATCGCGCTGGTCAAGTCCAACCAGCTGATGCCCAAGCCCCAGCACCTGAGCTGGGAGGAGGCGGCGTCGCCCGGTCTGGTCAACTCGACCGCGTACCGCCAGCTGGTCTCCCGCAACGGCGCCGGGATGAAGCAGGGCGACAACGTCCTGATCTGGGGCGCGAGCGGCGGACTCGGCAGTTACGCCACCCAGTTCGCGCTGGCCGGCGGCGCCAACCCGATCTGTGTGGTCTCCTCGGACCAGAAGGCGGAGATCTGCCGGAAGATGGGCGCCGAGGCGATCATCGACCGTAACGCCGAGGGCTACAAGTTCTGGAAGGACGAGCACAACCAGGACCCCAAGGAGTGGAAGCGCTTCGGCAAGCGCATCCGCGAGCTGACCGGCGGCGAGGACGTGGACATCGTCTTCGAGCACCCCGGCCGGGAGACCTTCGGCGCGTCCGTCTACGTCACGCGCAAGGGCGGCACCATCGTCACCTGCGCCTCGACCTCGGGCTACAACCACGAGTACGACAACCGCTACCTGTGGATGTCGCTGAAGCGGATCGTCGGCTCGCACTTCGCCAACTACCGCGAGGCGTGGGAGGCCAACCGCCTGATCTCCAAGGGCAAGATCCACCCGACCCTTTCGCGGACCTACAGCCTCGAAGAGACCGGGCAGGCGGCGTACGACGTGCACCGCAACCTCCACCAGGGCAAGGTCGGCGTGCTGGCACTGGCCCCCGAGGAGGGGATGGGCGTGCGCGACGAAGAAATGCGCGCCAAGCACCTCGACGCCATCAACCGGTTCCGGAACGTCTGAGGCAACTCGGACTTCCGGACCACGAAGATTCGAGCCTGATATGACTGAGCGTCAGAAGGATCGTCCGTGGCTGATGCGGACGTACGCCGGCCACTCCACCGCCGAGGCGTCCAACGAGCTGTACCGACGCAACCTCGCCAAGGGCCAGACCGGCCTGTCGGTCGCGTTCGACCTCCCGACGCAGACCGGATACGACCCCGACCACGTCCTCGCCCGCGGTGAGGTCGGCCGGGTCGGGGTCCCGGTGTCCCACCTCGGCGACATGCGACGGCTGTTCCAGGACATCCCGCTGGACCAGATGAACACCTCGATGACCATCAACGCGACGGCCATGTGGCTGCTGGCGCTGTACGAGGTGGTCGCCGAGGAGCAGGGCGCCGACATCTCCAAGCTGTCGGGGACGACACAGAACGACATCGTCAAGGAGTACCTGTCGCGCGGGACGCACGTCTTCCCGCCCGGCCCCTCGCTCCGGCTGACCACCGACATGATCACGTACACGGTGGCCCACATCCCCAAGTGGAACCCGATCAACATCTGCAGCTACCACCTGCAGGAGGCGGGCGCCACGCCGGTCCAGGAGATCGCGTACGCGATGAGCACCGCCATCGCGGTGCTGGACGCGGTGCGGGACTCCGGGCAGGTGCCGGCGGAGAAGTTCGGCGATGTCGTGGCCCGTATCTCGTTCTTCGTGAACGCCGGTGTCAGGTTCGTCGAGGAGATGTGCAAGATGCGTGCCTTCGGCCGCATCTGGGACCGGATCACCCGTGAGCGCTACGGCATCGAGAACGAGAAGCAGCGCCGGTTCCGCTACGGCGTCCAGGTCAACTCGCTCGGTCTGACCGAGGCGCAGCCGGAGAACAACGTCCAGCGGATCGTCCTGGAGATGCTGGCCGTCACGCTCTCCAAGGACGCCCGGGCCCGGGCCGTGCAGCTCCCCGCCTGGAACGAGGCGCTGGGGCTGCCGCGCCCGTGGGACCAGCAGTGGTCGCTGCGGATCCAGCAGGTCCTGGCGCACGAGAGCGATCTGCTGGAGTACGAGGACATCTTCGCCGGCTCGCATGTCATCGAGGCCAAGGTGGACGCGCTGGTCACCGAATGCTTCGCGGAGATCGAGCGGATCCAGGAGATGGGCGGCGCGATGGCCGCGGTGGAGTCCGGCTACCTCAAGTCGCAGCTGGTCTCCGCGCACGCCGAGCGGCGGGCCCGGATCGAGGCCGGCGAGGAGAAGATCGTCGGTGTCAACTGCTTCGAGGGCACCGAGCCCAACCCGCTCACCGCGGACCTCGACACGGCCATCATGACCGTCGACCCGGCCAATGAGGCGCGGGTGGTCCAGGCGCTGCACGACTGGCGGGACAACCGCGACGAGACGCGCGCCCAGGAGGCGCTGTCGGTCCTGAAGAAGACCGCGGCGGGCGACGGCAACCTCTTCGCGGCCACCGTGGAGTGCGCCCGTGCCGGTGTGACGACCGGCGAGTGGGCCTGGGCGCTGCGGGACGTCTTCGGCGAGTTCCGGGCACCCACGGGCGTCTCCAGCGCTCCCCTGGCGGTCGCAGCCGAGGAGGGCAGCCCGCTCGCCGCGGTCCGCGAGAAGGTCGCCAAGACCGCGGCCGAACTCGGCAGCGGCAAGCTGCGCCTGCTGGTCGGCAAGCCCGGCCTGGACGGGCACAGCAACGGCGCCGAGCAGATAGCCGTACGGGCCAGGGACGCCGGCTTCGAGGTGATCTACCAGGGCATCCGGCTGACCCCGGAGCAGATCGTCTCGGCCGCGGTCGCCGAGGACGTGCACTGTGTCGGTCTGTCGATCCTGTCCGGCTCGCACGCCGAGCTGGTGCCGGACGTACTGGCCCGGCTGCGGCGCACCGGCGTGGATGACATGCCCGTCATCGTCGGCGGCATCATCCCGTCCGCCGATGCTGCCGCACTCCGGGAAGCCGGAGTGGCGGCCGTGTTCACCCCCAAGGACTTCGGTATTACGGAGATCATCGGCCGTATCGTCGACGAGATCCGGAAAGCGAACCAGCTCGACCCTCTGGAGGTCCCCGCATGACCCAGGTGAACCGTCTGCGCCCGCGGCGCTCCTGTCTCGCGGTCCCGGGCAGCAATCCGCGCTTCCTGGAGAAGGCCCAGGGGCTCCCGGCCGACCAGGTCTTCCTGGACCTGGAGGACGCCTGCGCGCCGCTCGCCAAGGAAGGCGCCCGGCACCACATCGTCGAGGCGCTGAACGACGGCGACTGGACCGGCAAGACCCGGGTCGTGCGGGTCAACGACTGGACGACGCACTGGACGTACCGGGACGTCATCACGGTCGTGGAGGGCGCGGGCCCCAACCTCGACTGCCTCATGCTGCCGAAGGTCCAGGACGCCCAGCAGATCGTGGCGCTGGACCTGCTGCTGACGCAGATCGAGAAGACCATGGGCTTCGAGGTCGGCAGGATCGGCATCGAGGCGCAGATCGAGAACGCCAAGGGCCTGGTGAACGTCGACGAGATCGCCGGCGCCTCACCGCGCCTGGAGACCATCATCTTCGGCCCGGCCGACTTCATGGCGTCCATCAACATGAAGTCGCTGGTGGTTGGCGAGCAGCCGCCCGGCTATGGGGCGGATGCCTATCACTACATTCTGATGCGCATTCTGATGGCAGCCCGTACCTACGATCTGCAGGCGATCGACGGACCGTACCTTCAGATCAAGAATGTTGACGGCTATCGCGAGGTCGCCGGCCGCGCCGCCGCCCTGGGCTTCGACGGCAAGTGGGTGCTGCACCCGGGTCAGGTCGAGGCCGCCAACGAGGTGTTCTCGCCCTCCCAGGAGGACTACGACCACGCCGAGCTGATCCTGGACGCCTACGAGTGGCACACCTCGGAGGCGGGCGGAGCCAAGGGTTCCGCGATGCTCGGCGACGAGATGATCGACGAGGCGAGCCGGAAGATGGCGCTGGTCGTCGCCGGCAAGGGCCGGGCCGCCGGCATGACCCGCACGTCCAAGTTCGAGGCCCCGGAGGCATAAGCACCATGCAGTTCGGCCGTACCTATGAAGAGTTCACCGTCGGCGATGTCTACAAGCACTGGCCGGGGAAAACCGTCACGGAATACGACGACCACCTCTTCTGTCTGCTCACGATGAACCATCACCCGCTGCACATGGACAGCAACTACGCGGAGCAGACCACCGATTTCGGCAAGAACGTCGTCGTCGGCAACTACATCTACTCACTGCTGCTGGGCATGTCGGTGCCCGACGTTTCCGGAAAGGCCATCGCCAATCTGGAGATCGAGTCGCTGAAGCATGTGGCGCCCACCTTCCACGGCGACACGCTCTACGGCGAGACGACCGTGCTCGACAAGACGCCGTCCCGCTCCAAGTCGGACCGCGGCATCGTGCACGTCGAGACCAAGGGTTACAAGCAGGACGGCACCCTGGTCTGCGTCTTCCGGCGCAAGGTCATGGTCCCCACGGCCACCTACATCAAGGAGCGCGGCGGCGAGCAGCCCGGCCGCCCGGAGCTGCAGGCCCCTCCGGCCAAGAAGGAGAAGTAGCCATGTCCCGTCTCGCGCAGACCGAGGGCCTGACCGACATCCAGCGGGAAATCCTCTCCACCGTCCGCGACTTCGTGGACAAGGAGATCCTGCCGGTCGCCACGGAGCTGGAGCACCGCGACGAATATCCCTCGCAGATCGTCGAGGGCCTCAAGGAACTCGGCGTGTTCGGCCTGATGATTCCCGAGGAGTACGGCGGTCTGGGTGAGTCCCTTCTCACCTACGCGCTGACCGTGGAGGAGATCGCCCGCGGCTGGATGAGCGTCTCGGGCATCATCAACACCCACTTCATCGTGGCGTACATGCTCAAGCAGCACGGCACACAGGAGCAGAAGGACTATTTCCTGCCGAAGATGGCGGCCGGTGAAATCCGCGGCGCCTTCTCGATGTCGGAGCCGGCACTCGGCTCGGACGTATCGGCCATCTCCTCCAAGGGCGTGCGGGACGGCAACGATTACGTCCTGAACGGCCAGAAGATGTGGCTCACCAACGGCGGCACGTCGACGCTGGTCGCCGTGCTGTGCAAGACCGACGAGGGCCACCCGGAGGGCACCGCCCCGCACAAGTCGATGACGACCTTCCTCGTGGAGAAGGAGGCCGGCTTCGGTGAGGTGCGGCCCGGCCTGACCATTCCGGGCAAGATCGACAAGATGGGCTACAAGGGTGTCGACACCACCGAACTGATCATGGACGGGCTGCGGATCCCGGCCGATCGGGTGCTCGGCGGCGAGACCGGACGTGGCTTCTATCACATGATGGACGGCGTCGAGGTCGGCCGGGTCAATGTGGCCGCCCGCGGCTGCGGTGTCGCCCAGCGCGCCTTCGAGCTGGGTGTTTCGTACGCACAGCAGCGGCACACCTTCGGCAAGCCGATCGCCCAGCACCAGGCCATCCAGTTCAAACTGGCGGAAATGGCGACAAAGGTCGAGGCGGCACATGCGATGATGGTTAATGCCGCTCGCAAAAAGGACTCCGGCCAGCGAAACGACCTCGAGGCGGGCATGGCCAAGTACCTGGCCTCCGAGTACTGCAAGGAGGTAGTGGAAGACGCTTTCCGCATCCACGGCGGCTACGGCTTCTCCAAGGAGTACGAGATCGAGCGGCTCTACCGCGAGGCCCCGATGCTCCTGATCGGCGAAGGTACCGCCGAGATCCAGAAAATGATCATTGGGCGACGGCTACTCGAGGAGTACCGGATCCAGGGGTGAACATCCCGTTTGGGCTGCTTTGGTCTAGACGAAGATCACACCCCGTCATCGTTCTTCGGCCACGGATTGGCTCTGGCTCTTGGCCAGTTGCCGCTCGCAACCGATAGCATCCCCGGAAAGCCGCCGTCCCCCGTATCCATACGCGGCATCCTCCGCTACGAAGGTCATCCATGCCCCACAGCCAATCCTCTGCACAACGCGGTCGCGTCCGCCTCGCGCGCGGAGCGTCGCCGTGGCTCCTGCCGACCGTTGCCACGGCAGCGGTCAGCCTCGTCCGCTCCCGCCGGTCGGGTCGCTGGGCCGCCGTTGCCGTGCCCACCACCGCACTGGCGGCGGGCATGCTGTGGTTTTTCCGCGACCCGGAGCGGGAGATCGCTCAGGGCCGTGTCATCTCCCCGGCCGACGGCGTGGTGCAGAGCATCATGCCGTGGAAGGACGGACGCACCCGCGTCGCGATCTTCATGAGCCCGCTGAACGTCCACGTCAACCGTGCGCCGCTGGCCGGCACGGTGACGTCCGTGGAGCACATCCCCGGCGGGTTCGTCCCGGCGTTCAACAAGGAGAGCGAGAACAACGAGCGGGTCGTCTGGCACTTCGACACCGAGCTCGGCGACATCGAGATGGTGCAGATCGCCGGCGCGGTGGCCCGCCGTATCGTCCCCTACGTGCCCGAGGGCACCAAGGTGGAGCAGGGCGAGCGGATCGGCCTGATCCGCTTCGGCTCGCGCGTCGACGTCTACCTCCCGGAGGGCGTCGAGGTGGCGGTCGAGGTCGGCCAGGCGACCACCGCGGGGGTGACTCGTCTTGACCGTGATTGATCCCGAGAC
The DNA here is from genome assembly GCF_053611685.1 of Streptomyces sp. NPDC054786. Taxonomy (NCBI): domain Bacteria; kingdom Bacillati; phylum Actinomycetota; class Actinomycetes; order Kitasatosporales; family Streptomycetaceae; genus Streptomyces; species Streptomyces sp. NPDC054786. The sequence goes on from NZ_JBSHAW010000012.1 coordinate 177,175, forward strand.
ACAGGCGGGCTGGGCACCCGAGACCGACGAGGACGACGACATGCCGCTGTCCACGCGGCTGTCAATAGCGGACACCCTCACCCTCGGCAACGCGATCTGCGGCTTCATGGCCGTGTACTTCACCACCACCGGGGTCCTCATCCCGCATCTGACGGGCACCGATGACGGCGGCATGGCCCGGCACAGTGCGGCGATGGCCGTGATCCTGATGCTGCTGGCGTCGGTCTTCGACCTCTTCGACGGGCTGGTGGCGCGCAAGCTGCGGGCCTCGGCGATGGGGGCCGAGCTCGACAACCTCTCCGACCTGATCAGCTTCGGCCTGGCGCCCGCATACTTCGTCGTGACCTGGGGCATGGTCGCCCAGGACGCGCATCAGCGGGTGTCGGTGGTCGCCGCGGTCGTGGTG